>CACZCD010000026.1:63633-80055 GCA_902779565.1 uncultured bacterium
TCTTGAGAAAGTCTATGAAAACGGGCTTGCCCATAGGCTTTCAAAAGCCGGTTTCAATGTCCTGACACAAGTGCCAATCACGGTATGCGATGAAGACGGCTATGTCCTTGGAGATTACATTGTTGACATGCTTGTTGATGGCATCGTGATAGAGCTGAAAGCCGTGTCCTCGCTTCAGAATGCACACATCGCGCAGACGATCAACTACCTTTCCGCTATGAAAATCGACTATGGCATGCTGATAAACTTCGGCTCGTTCAAGTTCGAGTCAAGAAAGCTTGCGCGACCTCGTCCCACTACTCCTGCCTCTCCTGCTCTTTGTGGCCAACCACCTCCCTCCTCTCCTGCTTCTCCTGCTCTTTGTGGCTCTAAATGAAAGAATCCAATAATAACGCGTCTGCGCATTGACAGCCAGATAGTTAAATACAACGTGTGAGAATCACTTTGCCGACATCCTTCTGACTGCATCGACGAGGGCGGTAGCAGCGGGAGAGAGCGCGGCGTTCTTGCGCCAGGCAAGATAGACGTCGCTGACGAGCGCGGGCGCGAACGGACGGAACACGATGCTTCCGGCGAACTCCTGCGGGATCATGCCGTCTATGCAGATCGCCGCGCCGAGGCCCGCCTCGACGAAAACGGCCGCGTTGTAGATGAGGTTGTAGTTGGCGACCACATCCAGCTTCCCGAACGGACAGCCGAACCATCCGGCGAGAAACTCCTTCACCATCGCCTGGCGCGAACAGATGAGCGGAATTCCTCTCGCGTCCTTAGGCGAGAGGCGCTTCTTCGCGGCGAGCGGTGAATCCTTTCGGACGGCAAGTCCCCAATGGTGCGTGTAGGGCAGCGTCAGGTAGTCGAAGCCGTCGTAGCGTCCGGGGCCGATGAGCACGCCAAGGTCGAAGGTCCCCTCGCGCAGATGGGTGACGATGTCCTCGCCGTTTCCCGATGAGACGGAGAAACAAAGTTTCGGGTTCTTGCGGTGAAGTTCATTCGCCGCGCGGGACACGAAGCGGAACGCTGGCGTCTCTCCGGCACCGATGGAGACCGTGCCGACGATTTCGTCCGTGTCAGAGGCCTTGATCTCGGCCTCCACCCGCTCGGCAAGGTCCACGAGGTCATCGGCACGCTGCCTGAGAGCCAAGCCTTTCTCGGTCAAGGCGATTCCGCGCGCGCTACGTTCAAAGAGCTTGTGTCCGAGTTCGTCCTCCAGCGCGGCGAGCTGGGTGGAGAGCGCAGGCTGCGAAACGTGCAGCCGCTCGGCGGCACGGGTGATGTTCCCCTCGTCCGCCACGGCGAGAAAGTATCTGAGTATCCGTAAATCCATGTCGCATAATATAACATAATCAGGCATAAGTGTAAATTATGGCGTTTGATAAGAAATCGGTATTTGTTATTTCATACGGAACTGGTTATACTATCCGCGTTTTCTTTTTTCGCCTCAATAGGTCAACAGCAAACAATCCGCCTCCGCCCTTCGGGCTACGGCGCGATAAAGAAGGAGCAACGAAATGATGAAAGAACTGGCAATGGCAACCCTGGTCGCGGGCGGCGTTTGCGCTGCGGACGCGACAAGTGCGTCCCTCCCGCTCACGAAGGAATGGGACAAGGTGTTCCCGAAGTCAGACAAGGTCGAGCACTCCAAGGCGACGTTCCGCAACCGCTTCGGCATCATACTGGCCGCCGATGTGTATAAGCCGAAGGTGGGGAATGAAAAGTTCGCGGCGATTGCGGTTTCGGGTCCGTTTGGCGCGGTGAAGGAGCAGTCGAGCGGACTGTATGCGCAGACGCTCGCGGAGCGCGGCTTCCTGACCATCGCCTTCGATCCGTCCTTCACGGGTGAATCGGGAGGTGAGCCGCGCTATGTCGCTTCGCCTGACATCAACACGGAGGACTTCCAGGCGGCGGTTGACTATCTCATCTCGCGCGATGACGTTGACGCCGACAAGATCGGTATCCTCGGCATCTGCGGATGGGGCGGACTCGCCATCAACGCGGCGGCGGTCGATACGCGTGTCAAGGCGACGGTTGCCTCGACGATGTATGACATGACGCGCGTGACGGCGAACGGCTATTTCGACAAGGAGGATTCGCCTGCGGCGCGCAAGGCGAAGAAGGAGGCGATGAACGCGCAGCGCATAAAGGACTTCAAGTCCGGAACATACGAGCTTGGCGGCGGTGTTCCAGACAAGCTGCCAGACGATGCACCGCAGTTCGTGAAGGACTACTACGCCTACTACAAGACGCCGCGCGGCTACCACGTGCGCTCGCTCAACTCGAACGGCGGCTGGAACAAGACATCGTTTCTTTCGTTCATCAACGCGAAGCTACTCGCCTACGCGGGCGAGATCGAGAATGCGGTGATGGTGTTGCACGGCGAGAAGGCGCATAGCCGCTATTTCGGAGAAGATGCCTTCAAGATGCTAAAGGGAGACAACAAGGAACTCGTCATCGTTCCCGGCGCGTCGCACTGCGATCTCTACGATGGCGGGGGCAAGGGCGCAATTCCCTTCGACCGCATCGAGGCATTCTACAGAAAACATCTCAAGTAAGTGAAAGCCATGAATTCCGTATCAAAACTGGCAATGGCAGCAATAATGTCGGCTGGGCTAGCTGGTGCAGCGTTAGCGGAAACTGCGATAGTCGTGTTCGCAGGAGGGAAGCGCTTCGCCGCGAAGGTCGATGAAAATGAAACAGGGCGCGCATTTCTCGCCAAACTCCCACTCACAGTCTCCATGACCGAACTCAACGGCAATGAGAAGTACTGCTACGGCGTCTCGCTGCCGACCGCCGCACAATACTACAACAAGATCGAGGCGGGCGACCTCATGCTGTACGGGTCGAATTGCCTCGTGCTGTTCTACGGTTCTGCAGGCGGTTATTCCTACACGCGAATCGGGAAGCTCGTCTCTACAGATGGGTTGGCAGCTGCGGTTGGTTCAGGCTCGGCGGACGTGACGTTTGAGAAGGCTGTCTTGAAGACTACGATCAAGATGGACGGCGGCAAGCCGGAAGTGGGCATAGACACGAATCTTCCAGCGAGCGTTAGCATCACAAAACTCGCGGCCACAAGCCTTTCCGCCGTCGAAAGCGACTGGAGGGACTACGCCTCGCTCTCCGACATGGAACGCGACAATTGCCGTTTCTTCAAACTCAAGGCTGAGCTGGATTGACGATGACGATCGAAGAATTCAGAAAGGCGATGGCCGAGGTGGAGTACATTCCCGCTGGGAGCGAACTTCATCGGGCGTTTCACGCGTTTTCGCAGGAGGCGCTGAAGATCACTGCGGAGCTGAACGGCGCATACCATGCGCCCGAAGAAGTGCGTGCGCTCATGTCGCGTTTGACGGCGAGCGAGATTGACGAGTCGTTCGGACTTTTCCCGCCGTTCCACACGGACTGCGGCAAGAACACGAAGATCGGCAAGCGCGTGTTCATCAACGCCGGATGCCAGTTCCAGGACCAGGGCGGGATCACAATCGGCGACGACGTTCTCATCGGCCCGCAGACGATCATCGCGACGCTCAACCACGACCCCGATCCCGACAACCGCGGCGGAATGTTCGCCAAGCCGGTCAAAATCGGGAACAAGGTGTGGCTCGGCGCGCGGGTGACGATCTGCCCTGGCGTGACAATCGGCGAAGCCGTCGTCGCCGGCGTCCCGGCAAAAGTCATCAAACGAATCTGAAAAGAGCGGACGGCCAGCCCACAGGAAAAGCCTCGCGCCGAAAGGAGTGGCGTTGGGCAAAAACGCGGTGGCCGCCCGCGACGGGGGTAGGTTAAATCCCCGCCAAGAGGTGCGCGGCGTCAGCCGAGGAGGATGTTCATCTTCTCGCCGATGGCCGCAAGGCGGTCGATGGTGAAGAATGACGAAACCGCTTGAAAAACGGCCTCAAAAGCCTAATTTGCCGCCGCGCCCTGATTGACTTATGCCGCGATTTTTGTTAAACTACTTTTGTTTTTCATTAGTGGTGCTGTGCCCTTGAACGGAAGAGAACAGAAATGAACAACGGCGAGAAGAGAAAAGTCTATCTTGAGTCAACTATCTTCGGGTACTTGACTGGACGGCCAAGTGCGATTCCAAAGACCGCATATTGGCAGGCTCTTACTCGTCAATGGTGGGACTGTCAAGATGAATGAGACGATGGAAATGCTCTTGCAGAAAGACGTCTCTGATTCAATCGTTGATCGGATTCACGAGACGCGACATCGCATTGCGGCGTATTTCGGAAACGACTTCATGCGCATGGCCAGGTTCGGCGCGGGCGAGCTTGATTTGCCGCCAGACTTCTTTGTATCATCGCGCAACGAGTCTAAACTCGCGCCCGCAATGGCGTAACAACAATCTCAAATCGTGGAAACTGACAATGAAAGGAACAAGCCCATAGACAGTTAAAACGATAAGGCGGGAGAAATCCGCCGACAGCAATTTGCAATGCTGCAAGCGGTCGTTTGTTGAAATGTAGAGAGTTTCATTATAGGCGACACTTAGCAGAGGAAACGCGCAAGCGTTTTGCCTCTCTTCGTGTTCCTATAAGGGCAATCTCTACAGCCTCAACAAAGACACGAAGAGAGGTTTTCTTATGCCCTCAAATCGTGTCAGCGATTGCCGAGCAAGCGGAGCGACACGGAACGAGGATTGGCCCGGTTCTCCGCCCGTGAAACGAAACGAGGGCACAAAAGAAGAGGTGGTTATGACAATAGAATCCGAAAACGAGAGATTCTCTGAAAGCGAAGCATCTGAGGAACTTATAAACGAGATGTTTGCAGATAGCAAGAAATCAAACTGTTTTATCATACTCAACGATGATGACGATAATTATATTCAGGCATCAGCATTCAAATCAAAGAAGCACGGGTTGAATTATATCGAATATCGAGAAAATGAGCAGAACTATGGTTGTCTCTGTAACGGAAACGCTCACGAAAAGATAAGGGAAGCATTTATCAAGTACTTAAAACGGGATCACTCATGGCGAGATATGTTCGAATGGACTCCCATGGATGAAGATGATGCGGAGGAGGATACTGCAGAAGATGAGGATACTGCAGAAGATGTAGATTGGGACGAAGAACTTTACAGACTAGAACTTGGGGAAGAGGAAGAATTGATCCTGACAAGGCGTAAAATCAAGGGAACGGTAAGAGCGACTGTTACGAAATCCGATGGTAGCAAGGTTACTTCTATGCGAACAATAGATACTCTTCTTAACTTGGTGACATCAACAGAAATAGTAACCAAAGGGGTTCCAGACAGTATTGGCGCGGCGTTTGTTGTTGCACTTATAGCGGCAGGTATCTGTTTTTGGCAGGATTTCACGCCATGGAAATGGTATACATCTGGTCTCGCCGCTCTGCTCTTCATCTGCTTGTTTTATAAACAATATTCGTTTAGGATTGCAATAGCGGGGAGCGAAATGGAAATTCCGTTCACGACGGGTAGCAAGGAGGATGTTGTAGGCTTCGTTGCTGCAGTCCATGAGGCCAAGGAAGCGTATGAATCTCGTAATGACTGACAAGAAAGGAAAACGCAAATGAAAAAACTTGGTACGCAAGCATCATTGCCTATGATGATGACACCATGGGAATTGCGGTCTCGGAGATGAACGAGCAATCAAGAGAATGGCGTGCGCGAGAACATAAGAAATCTGCCGATGCGGCTCAAAGTATTTCAGATGCACTTTGAAGTAAAATACGAAAGGTTATATGCGATGAACTTCAAGGAAATTGATTTTTGCCCTACGATGGGCAAGTTGAACGCGAAGGTCGTATCGGCGTTGTTGGCGGATGGCCTGTTTGCGGGTAGCGAGAAGGCTCAAGGCCTTCTCGCCGCCCGCTATGTGCAGATGAAGAAGAACTACGGCAACGTTCCTCATGACGATTCACCATGGGATCTTGAGGGCATCATTGCCGACAAGGTGGACAAGGCGGCGTTGCTACCTGTTCCGCATGCTATGATGGGAGATTGCGGCATGATTGTCAATCAACTGTGGAATCATCCGAATTTTGGTATCGACATGCCGACATGGATGGTCAAGCGTGGTGTCACGAATCCACACCGTGTGATGATTGTCTCGCAAGACCCGTTGCGCACAAATCATAAAGCAGGGGCGCTCGTACTATCCACGCCATTCGGATTCCACAGTGCTGACTATCGAAGCATCGGCTGTCAGAACCACACGTTGTGCTGCTTTGTAGAACGGCTTTTGGAAGAATGCGAGGCTTGTGTCTATCTTACAGATTGCCGAAAATTCTACACAAGCGACAACTTCGTGAATAGTCACAAAAGACAATTCAAAGTCTTGTTCGACAAAGCCCTTCACGATGAACTGACGGCATTTGCACCCGACATGATTGTGACACTTGGAAACCATGCAGCGGATGCCATAGGTGCAAAGCTCCCACGCGATGGTCTTGTCGTACAATCCGTTAACGACCGAAATGTTCTTGCGGCTTATCATACTGGCGCACGTCCTAATTACTTCAAGAACGTCGTTGCATCTGGCCGCAAGAGCGATTATTTTGACCAAGTGTTCAAGGCCATTCGTGACGAATTGAAGAAACGCGGCCAACGACGATAGGGTCTCGATTCGCGGCCCCCGCGAGGCCGGCGTAAACGAAAAATGCGGTCGCGCCGCTCCGAAGAACGACGCGACCGACTTTTGACATTTCGCGTCCGTCGAGCAGCTTGACGGCTTCGCCGCAGGTGCATTTCGCGTCCGCCGAGGTCGTAGGCGGTCTGGATGACCGTGGCGATGTTCTGCCTGCGCGAACCTCCGCCCAAGGACGAGCAGCCGATGATGGCCGTGACTGCGATTGCCGCGATCTCGCCACATTGACAAATGTGGCCCGAATATGCTACAATTTGAGCATAAAATTTTTTGGACAAAACCATGTTGGCAACAAGAACAGACACCGTAAGGGCAAGAATAGCCCCCGAGTTGAAGAACTCGGTCGAGAGGATATTCTCGTCCCTTGGCATGAACTCATCGCAGGCCATCGTCCTCTTCTTCAAGCAGGTCGAACTGCACAACGGCCTTCCTTTTGAAGTCAAAATTCCGCTGAATCCACCATTGAACATGGCCACGATGACGGACGAGGAGATTGACGCTGCGCTTCAGATCGGCTTTGACGACATCGCCGCAGGTAGGTGCATTCCCCTCGAAAAGGCCCATGCAGACTTCAAGCGGAGACACGCGAAATGGTCGAACACTCGATCGAGATAACCGAGAGGGCTCGGCGGGACATTGACGAGGCGTTCGACTACATCGCCTTCCACCTTCAAAACCCCCAGGCCGCCTACGACCTTACGGATGCGATATACTTGAGTATCGGCGATTTGTCTTCCATGCCAGAGAGATTCCCGGCGTGGAAGCGCGACCCCATGAAATCGAGGGGTGTGAGGTTCATGGGCGTGAAGAACTTCAACGTCTTCTACGCCGTCAACGGAAAAGCGGTCTCGTAACATCAAGAAATCTGACGGCTTGGTCGTGCCGAAGAATGCCGCGCCCAGAACAGTCGTAGCCGGCGTGCCAGCCCTCACCATAAAGGGATTACAACAAAGAGAAAATCGACCGGCGAAGAAAATGACCGACGGTCATTGACTTGCGGTCGGCGATGAGGTATAATACGCGCGGTTTTTCACTTCATAGGAGTCTTTCAAGTGACGAAACGGCAGGAGATAGCGCAGGAAACGCGCCAGAGGATATACACGACGGCCTGTTCTCTCATCGAGAAGAACGGTTTCGCCAACGTGTCCGTAGAGGACATCACGCGCGCCTGTGGCGTGGCGAAAGGCACCTTCTACGTCTATTTCAAGCGCAAGGAGGAGATCGTGTTCGAGTGCTGCAAGGAGTGGTTCAGCGACGTGGACCGCAAGGCGCGCGAGCACAAGGGCACGATCATCGAGAAGCTGGCGTTCTACTTCAAGGGGTTCATGGAGGGCGTGACGTGCGGCGGCGTGGAGCTGTGCCGCCAATGGGTACGCGAGGTGATCAATCCTTCCGACTCGCCGGGGGAGATGTGCGGCGGCAAGTACGCATACGACCACAAGCACCTGACGGATTTCCTCAATGACGCGGTGAAGGACGGTTCGCTGAAAAAGAGCACGCCCGTCGAAACGCTCGTCCATCTTTTCATGAGCGAGCTCTACGGCATGATGACGTGCTGGTGCATGAGCGACATGAAGTTTGATCCGGAGGAGTGGGTCGGGCACTTCGCCAAGCTCCAGCTGCCGAGGCTTCTGGAGCCGTATCTCGTGAAATGATGCCGTAGGGATGAGGGAGGTACAATATGTTTAAGATTGCTGTTGGAATCGTGGTGGTGGTGCTGCTGGCCGTGGGCGCGGCGGTGGCGCTGCGCCTGCGCGCCGGGCGCGATACGTCTGCGACGCAGCCGACGACGGCCAAGGCTCCTGGCAAGGTGGCGATCGTGTACTATTCGCAGTCGAAGGTGCGGAACACGGCACTCATCGCCAAATGGATACAGAAACATCTGGGCGGAGACCTGATCGAGATCGAGACGGTGGAGCCGTACCCCGAACCGTACACGCTTACGCTGGCGGCGGCGGAGAAGGAGCGCAGAAGCGGCCAGAAGCGGCCCGTCAAGCCCGTACCTTCGCTGGCGGCCTACGATGTGGTGTTCCTTGGCACTCCAATCTGGTACGGGACTTACGCGTTTCCCGTTGAGCAGTTCCTGAAGTCCAATCCGCTGTCGGGGAAGACGGTTGTGCCGTTCAGCACGCATGGCGGGGGCGGCGCGCCGCTTTTCGCGCGGGACGTCAAGGCGGCCTGCCCTGGAGCGAAGGTGCTGGAAGGTTTCACGGCGCGCGGCTCCAACCAGATCGAGCGGCGGCTGAAGGTGGGCGTGACGGCCCACCACACGGAGGATGACGTGGTGAGGTGGCTGAACGGCCTCTTCGGCAAATGATTCTCAATACATACGAAAGGAAAACGAAAATGAACAGGCGGGAATTCATAAAGGCGACATCCGCCGCGACCCTGAGCGCGGCGGCGTTGGGCGCGAGCGGCGCAGAGGCAAAGAAGGCTTCGCCCATAACGCGGCAAGCACCGGTTGTCGGATGCGAGAACGTTACGGGGCGCAAGGTGCGCGGCACGCGCGCCAAGGTCTATTTCACGCGCACGATCACAGCGGAGAGCCTGATTGCGCTCTACGACCGCGTATCGGAGCCGATCCACGGCAAGGTGGCGGTGAAGCTCCACACGGGCGAACGGCACGGGCCGAACATCATTCCGCCCGCGATGGCAAAGCCCCTTCTTGAACATATCCCGGAAAGCGCCATCGTCGAGACGAACACGATGTACAACGGCGACCGCTACACGACCGCCGCGCACCGCAAGACGCTGAAGATAAACGGCTGGACGTTCTGCCCGGTTGACATCCTCGACGAAGATGGCGACGTACGCTTCCCCGTAGGCAAAGGCCTTCACCTGAAAGACGTCGCAGTTGGTGCGCATCTTGCGAACTACGATTCGCTCGTGGTGCTGACGCACTTCAAGGGGCACACGATGGGCGGCTTCGGCGGCTCGCTGAAGAACATCGCAATCGGATGCGCTTCGGGACAGGGCGGCAAACGGCAGGTGCACGGCTATCCGGTGGGCGACATGCCGCCCACGGACGCGGACTGGGGAAAGATGCCGGACAAGGAGACGTTCATGGAGCTGATGGCGGATAGCGGCAAGGCAATCTGCGACCATTTCGGAAAACGGATCGTGTTCCTGAACGTGATGCGGAGGATGTCCGTAAGCTGCGATTGCGAGGGCGTGGCTGCGCTGGAGCCGACAATCCCCGATATCGGCATCCTCGCCTCCACGGACATCTTGGCCATAGACCAGGCGAGCGTAGATCTCGTCTATTCGTCAGCGTCGAACAAGGATCTCGTCGAGCGCATGGAATCGCGACATGGCCTTCGCCAGCTTTCCGCGATGCGAGAGCTGAAGATGGGCAATCCGCGGTACGAGCTGATTGACGTGACGGAGAAGGCGTGAACTCACTGAGCACGTAAACGGTTTAATCAAGAAAGGAAAACGAAAATGAACAGAAGAGAATTCGTCAAGAGCATGGGAGCCGTCGCGGGTGTGGCGGCAATTCACGGTTTTGCATTCGCAAAAGAAGGAGCAAAGAAAATGAAATGTGCAGTCATCTATTTCTCGTGGAGCGGGAACACGCGCTTCGCCGCAGAGACGGTGGCGAAAAAAGCCGGTGCCGACCTCTTTGAGATCAAGGCAGAGAAACCCTACAACGCAGACTTCGGCAAGTGCTGCGACGAGGCGAAGCCGGAGTGCTACGGCAAGACGCTCCGCGCAATCAAGCCGATTGAGGGACTCGACCTTGCGAAGTATGACGTCGTCTTCGTCGGCACGCCGAACTGGTGGGGCACGATGGCACCACCGGTGCGCACGTGGCTCACGCAGAATGTTGCCGCGCTCAAGGGCAAGACGATGTGTCTCTTCCAGACTCATGGCGGCGGCGGAATGCAGCGCGTGGGAAAGGAGTTCGCGGAAATCGTCGGCGACACGGCGAAGGTCCTCGCGCCCAAGGCGTTCAGCGGATCATCCATCAAGTCCAGCGTCGCCGCGCTGGAGGCGTTCGCTAGCGAAAGGATGTCCGGCAAGTAAAGTCTCACGCCAAGTTCGCAAAGTCAGCGAAGCTTTGTTCCCCCTTTGCGAACTTTGTGGACTTTGCATGAGACAAACCGACAAGAAAGGAACGGTAAAATGAAAGTTCTTATGCTCAACGGCTCGTGGAACCAGGATGGCTCGACTAAGGCCGGTCTCGATGAAATGGCCAAAGTATTCGCCGCCGAAGGCGTGGAGACGGAGATCGTCACGATAGGTGGCAAGCCGATAGCGGACTGCATTGCCTGCGGCAAGTGCGCCGAGCTGAAACACTGCGTATTTGAGAACGATGGCGTAAACGACTTTGCGGCGAAGGCAAAGGATGCGGACGGATTCGTCTTCGGCTCGCCGGTCTACTACGCGCATCCGTCCGGACGCATCCAGAGCTTCCTCGACAGGCTCTTCTTCTCGACGATGAACGCCGACAGGTACGCATCGCTCCGTCACAAGCCCTGCGCGAGCATCGTCGTCGCGCGCCGAGCCGGAACGAGCGCGTCGTTCGACGTGCTGAACAAGTACGCGACCATCTCTCAGATGATCGTCGTCGGGAGCAGCTACTGGAACGAGTTCCACGCGCTCACGAAAGACGACGTGCCGCAGGATCCCGAAGGACTTCAGACGCTGCGCAACCTCGCGCGCAACATGGTTTACGTGATGAAGTGCCAGAAGGCCGGACGCGACTCCGGCATTCTTCCGCCGGCAAACGAAAGCGGCGTCTTCACCAACTTCGTGAGGTAGCTGCGAGTGATTGCCTTTGCGCCTCTACGTGAGATAAATCATAGCCCAAGAGAAAGTAAATTGGTCAAAAGGGTCAGACCCTTCCGTATATGCTTTACTGTATATGCTTGACTTTGGAGCGGCGGATGTGGTAGACTACGCGGTGTCATGAGGAGGAAAAGAATCGTTCAGGCAGGCAAGGGCTACCACCTGGTATCGAGGGTGGCGCACAAGGCGTTCTTCTTCGACGAAGAGGAGAAGGACCGGTTTGTCGATCTGCTGATGCGGGTCGAGTTCTTCTGCTACGTTAAGGTTCTCGCCTATTGCTGCATGTCGAACCACATCCACGTTTTCATCTTCCTCGAGGAAGGGCGTGAGATGTCCGAGGACGAGATCCTAGCGAGGGTGAACGCGCTCTACCGCGGGGCGAGGCTGGAGGAGGCGCTGGACGAGTGGAAGGCGTTGAAGAAGGCGGACGACGAGACGAAGGCGCAGTTCGGCGGCTCGTGCACGGGCTCCGATTTCAGCAGGTTGCTTGCGGCATACGCGCGGCGGATGTTCCATCCGAGCGAATTCATGAAGACGCTCAAGCAGAACATGACGATGTCGTTCAACGCGCGGCGCGACCACGCTGGGACCATCTGGGAGGGGCGGTTCTACGACAAGCGTTCGGACCCGACCGCGAAGGACATGAGCGCGCAGGCGGCGTACGTCGACTGCAACCCTGCCGAGGCCGGGATCTGCCGCAATCCGGCGGAATACAAGTGGTGCAGCTGGGCTGCGGCAATGGCGGGCGACGAGCATGCGAGGGACATGTACAGGTTCATCTACGAAGGCGTCGCGGACGAGTGGAGTGAGATCGTCAAGCTGCACAGGGCGGCGATCCGCGCGAGGATAGGGGAAATAGACGAAGCGGCCGCGAACGGAGGGATAGTGGACTGGCTCTTCGGCATGTTCGGGTCCGGGAAGGGGAAGAAGGCGGAGCGGGAGAAGGAGATGCAGAAGGACCCCTCGGAACTTGCGGAGAAGTATCCGATGCCGCAGAAGTACGAACTTGCTCTTGAGGATGGGAATGGCGAGACGGCGAAAAGGCTGCTGGCGCTGCTCGCGTCGGGTGAGAAGAGCAGGAGCGAGCTGGCGGCGGAGCTGGGGGTCTCAAGTCAGCCCTGGCTTTCGGCATCGTACCTGAATCCGCTGATGAAGCAGGGATACATCGCACAGACATTGCCGCAGAAGCCGAAGTCGCCGCTGCAGCGCTACAGGCTTTTGCGCAAGGGACGCGAGGTTTTGGCGTGAGCAGAAGTTTGGCATATACAGTAAAGCATATACTGAAGGGTCTGACCCTTTGTGCCACGACGAACGCTTACCAACGCAGCCGAGTTTTTGGTATAATACGGACGCAAAACCTAAGCTTACATGATTGATGGAGGGATGAAGATGAAGAATGTCATACTGCCAGTAATTTTCTTGGCGTCAATCTTTGGCTGTGCCTCAAGGACGGAGCCGACCAGACGCTACAGGGATGCTCCATACAAGATTCTGACAAAAGCGAACATGTCCAGCTATATGGACGAAGCGTTTCGGCGTGTTCGTGAGAGGGAGCCGTCGACTCGTTGGGCGGTTGTTGACGAGACTTCCGGGTCTATCCGTGTTCGTTGCGCTTGGCGGAGCAATTCGTTTGACATTGCCCTGCTTCTTAAAGACTCTGGCTACAATGTTGAATACATTACGAGCAAAAATCTCAATGCGAATGAAGATGGCAGCGTTATGTATTATGCATACAACAAGCTGGTCGGATATTTTCTTGAGGAACTATGGGATATAAATCACGGGCGCTACACAGATCCTTTGCGCAAGGCAACTCGCTCGTCATTCACGGGTGGAGATTATTGGGCTGAACACAATCCTCAGAATGCTGCTCAGGCCATTCAGAGCATATCTAGGCAATCTGCAAGAGCAAAGAATGCACAGGATGGTATACTTGTGTCGATCGATAATGGAATCGTCTGTCATTTCTGCAAGAAGCAAATTACAGATGGAAACCGTTTCTGTCCTGAATGCGGGAAGCCTCTCGTGAAGATTTGCCAGAAATGCCAAAAACCGGTCTCCGGCAGGTTCTGCGGCAACTGTGGCCAGAAGATGGATTGAAAAAACATCGAAGAAAGGCTGAAAGAGGTTTCGTATGGCAATGGTCTAAAAGGGTCAGCAACTGTAAATTTCAGGTGAAATTTTCGGGCATTGTCTAAAGGCGTGGCTTTCCATCCTTGCGCGTCAGCGCAGGGGAGAGAAAGCAAGGAGGATGAGGGGGTGCGGGGGAGAAGGAGGAAGGGAAGGGAAACCATCTCCCGGGCACGGGCGCTACGCAGCTTTCTTTCGTCCGACATTGGCATTCTGTTTCGTCGACTCGGGCTCCGGCATCGGAGTGAAGCTGGGATCCCTCGCGATTCTGTTCAGCAGCGACAGCAGCTTGCGCATGGTCGGGACTATCGCCCACTTGTGCGGATGGCCCTCCGCAACAAACCTCTGTGTAACACAAGCAGCCATTTAACAGAAAGGAAAACTAAAATGAACGGAAACTTCACATTCCACAATCCTACGCGTCTCCACTTCGGCGAGAACGCGATGGAATTCCTCAAGAACGAGCTCGCGGCGTTCGGTCCGACCGTCATGCTCACATACGGCGGCGGCTCGATCAAGAAGAACGGCATCTACGACCAGGTCGTCGCCGCGCTGAAGGCCGCCGGAAAGACCATCGTCGAGGACGGCGGCGTGATGCCCAACCCGACGCTTGAAAAGCTCATGGACGGCGTAGCGAAGGCGAAGGCGAACAACGTCGATCTCATCCTTGCCGTCGGCGGCGGTTCGACGATCGACTATTCAAAGGCGGTCAGCGTCTCGACCTGGTGCGAAGAAGATCCCTGGGAGAAGTACTTCGTGCGTTTCGAGGAGCCGTCCTGCCGCATCATCCCCGTCGGCAGCGTCCTCACGATGGTCGGCACGGGCAGCGAGATGAACGGCGGCAGCGTCATCACCAACCATGCGGCGAACCTGAAGGTCGGCAAGGTGTTCGGCCCGGCCGTCTTCCCGAAGTTCTCGATTCTCAATCCGCGCTTCACGCTTACCGTCCCCCGCCGCCAGATGGTGTCCGGCATTTACGACATCATGAGCCACATACTGGAGCAGTACTTCAGCGGAACGGACGACAATACCAGCGACTATATCGCCGAGGGACTGATGAAGTCGCTCATCGTCTCGTCCCGCGCGGCGGTGAAGGATCCGAACGACTATGAGGCCAGGAGCAACATCATGTGGACCGCGACCTGGGCGCTCAACACGCTTATCGCGATGGGCAAAGCGACGGACTGGGAGGTCCACATGCTCGGGCAGGCCGTGAGCGCGCTCACAGACGCCACGCACGGCATGACGCTTGCCGCAGTGTCGCTCCCGTACTATCGCCTCGTCAAGCCCTACGGACTCAAGAAGTTCGCCCGCTTCGCAAAGAACGTCTGGGGCGTTTCGGCGGATGGAAAGAGCGACGAGCAGATTGCGGACGAAGGCCTCGCCGCGCTCGAGGCATGGATGCGCGAAATCGGCGTCGCAATGAACATCACGGAACTTGGCGCAAGCGAGGCAATGATCCCGCAGCTCGTGCAGGCGACGTTCCGCCTCGACGGCGGCTACAAGCAGCTCACCGAGAATGAGGTCGCGGAGATATTCCGTCAGAGCCTGTAAATAAAGGAGGCATATGTTGGGCAAATTAGTAATCGGAGGAATGGCAATGGCCAGTGCAATCATGGCAAATGCCGCAGAATTGACGGCAAAGGAAAATACGATCATCGATATTGGCGCGTGGACGGCGCGGGGCGAGCAGGACAAGCTCGGCGCGGCGTTCAAGGCGGGGGTCGAGGCGGGGCTTACGCTCAACGAGGCGAAGGAACTCGTCGGGCAGCTCTATGCCTACTGCGGCTTCCCGCGCGCGCTCAACGCGGCGGGAACGCTCATGAAGGTTGCGGGAGATGCAAAACCTGCGGAAGACCCTGCGGCGAACATGCCGTGCGGCTCGCTCGGCGAGCGAGCGTTGCCGGTCGGGACGGCGAACCAGACGAAACTTTGCGGCGGACCAGTCAAGGGCGCCCTTTTCGACTTCCATCCGCAGCTGGATGAGTACCTCAAGACGCATCTCTTCGGCGACATCTTCGCGCGCGACAACGTCGATTGGCGGACGCGTGAGATCGTCACGATCGCCGCGCTCGCGGCGCGTCCCGAGACGGAGCCGCAGATGAAGGCGCACATCGCCATCGGAAAGGTGAACGGCGTGACGGACGCGCAGGCGGCGGCAATCGTCGGGAGGGTCGCAGTCCTCTGCGACCGCAACCCGTCGCGCTTGCCCGCAGACTGGTCACCGATTCCAGTGGGCGAGCTGAACACCGCGTACGCCAAGTACTTCATCGGCAACAGCTATCTCCACAAGCTCACGCTCGACCAAGTCCCGGCGTTCGGCGTCACCTTCGAACCGGGTTGCCGCAACAACTGGCACATCCACCATGCGAAGACGGGCGGTGGACAGATGCTCATCGTTACGGCGGGCGAGGGCTTCTATCAGGAATGGGGCAAGCCGGCGCGCCGGCTCAAGAAGGGCGACACGGTGAACATCCCCGCAAACGTCAAGCATTGGCATGGCGCCGCGCCCGATTCATGGTTCCAGCATATCGCGCTCGAAGTGCCCGGAACGGAACAGTCGAACGAATGGTGCGAACCCGTGGACGTCAAGGCGTACGCCGAAGCGACGGAGTAGGCGGAAAATTGGGCCTGTCTAATGTCTCTCCGTGCCTCTGCATGATATAATATACGGTACGAATTTGGAAACAACTCAACAAAAGGAAAAAGACAAATGAAAGTACTCATACTTCAAGGTTCGCCGAGAGCGAACGGTAACACGGCGTGGATGGCCGAGGAATGCCGCCAGGCTGCAGAGGCGGCGGGGCACGAAGTCACGCTCGTCGATGTGGCGCACAAGAAGATCGCGGGCTGCCTTGCCTGCGAATACTGCCACGGCAAGGGCAACGGCGCG
>CACZCD010000027.1 GCA_902779565.1 uncultured bacterium
TGCTGTCCCGTATAATACTCCAATGCGTGGCAGTCTTGCAACTCCCCGCAAAGACCTTCCATCCCTTAAATGGAAGACGCAACTATATTACCAGACACACCTCGCGTCTCCCCGCTGTATCTTGGGCTGATTCTGGACGGCAGCGGCATGCTACACTAGGGATTTCTGACGCGCCAGGGATCGCAGTTGAGTCCGCAAAGGACGCGTATCAGTTCGCCGCGCAGATCCATCGAGGGATCCGGCACCACGAGCACCGCCGCGATTTCCACCGCATCACCCTCGCGCCAGGAGCGGAACGCCACGCGGTCCGCCGCCGGCAGCTCCGCCACACGCATGTTCGCGTAGGGGTAGCCGGTACCGGGATGGTCGGCATAGTCCCTCGCCCGGCCGGCCGTAGTTGGCCTTCTTGTAGTTGCAGGCCCAGTTGCGCGCACTGCCGAGGTCGGTGGACTTCATGTCGCCCCACAGCATCCGTACCTCGTTCTTCGGATCTTTCGCCGGGTGGCTCTCGAACCGGTTGAGGCACATCACCGCGTACTTGCCCGCCTTCATCGCAGGCAGCCGGAACTCAATCTCCGCGTTATGATTGGACATCGGCAGCCAGCCGCGCGCCTGCGGGCTGGCGGCGTCCGGCGGCATCAGCTTGGCGCCACCGGTGACCTTGGCGTGGCGCGCGGTACCGAACCGCACGCCCGTGCCCACAAGCACGGCCATCGTCTTCTCCGCGCCGCCATCGATGATGCGCACCGCCGTCATGCGCGTGCCGCCGGCCGCATCCGCGCTCAACGTGAGCTTGCCGCCCTTGAGCGTCGCACGCAGCCCGCCGAACGTCTTCACCGTGGCCAGCGGCGAAGCCCCTTTCACCTCCAGCACCGGACTCTCCGCCGGGTCGAAGGCGTAGAACAGCGTCTCCGCGCCCACGATCACGCCGGACGAGACGGCTTCCGGCACGGCGACGAGCCCCGCCGGAACGCGCCCCTGCACCGTCACACGCGCGGCGCCATCGGACGCGCACTTGAACGTGTACGAATTCGCCCCCGCCTTCAGCCGCCCGGGGAACGTGCGCGGATTGATCATCACCTCCGTCGCAGCCGTGAAGCGCGCGACGTCCGCCATCGGCGCCTTGACGCGAATCAAGTAGGCGGTGCGCGCACGCACGGCGTAGTCGGCCGGCGACACGAACGGACGGAACGTCTTGCCGCCGTCGGTGGAGAGCTCCAGGTCCACGCGCGAACCGTCGCGCCGGACGGCAGCGTATTCGGCGTGCACGATCGGATAGCCACCGCCATCCACCTTGTAGCAGAACGAGCCATCCTTCTCCTGTTCAAACGCCGGGTTGCCCGCGGACGGCGCGCCGTCAAACGTGAGGAATCCGTTCAGGTACTGCGGGAAGAAGCGTTCGGCGCGCTGCAGGAACATCTTCTCCGTGTCGGCGTGGCACGGCTCCGTGTAGTCCGGGCGGAACTTCGAGGCGTACCCGCGATAGACGCCGGTCTTGGTGCGCGCAAGAAGGTCGTTGCAGTGTCCGTCGTTCACCTGCCACACGCGGAACGCCTCTCCAGGGTTGAGCGTCACGCCGATCTTCGCGCCGTTGCTGAAGTTGCCGATCCAGACGCCACGCGTCGATTTGCGCATGAAATGCTCAGCGGCGTTGCCCATGCGCGGGAAGATTCCCGCCTCGTTGTCGCCCTCCTCGAGATACGCCGCCGTCTCGTTGTCCGGCGCGGGGAAGTACTTCTGCGCCGAGAGGTCGTAGATGTGGTTCTTCCCGTCGTAGAACACCTGCTCGAAGCTGTGTCCGTAGCCCGCCGTGAGCCCCGCCGGGCAGCGCGCGACGTTCACGAACAGGTTGGCCGTCATGTTGTTGAGCGGGCCGCACTCGAAGCCGCAGTATCCGTTGAGTACGGGCAGCGCTAAGTATTCCGTGTCGCGAGGAGCGTCCGAACCGGCCGGGAACACCGCGTTGTGGTTCATGAAGTAGTCCGAAGACGCCAGCACGTACGCGAACACGCGGTTCACGCGGTCGCGGTCGGAAAGGCCCTCCAGCCCGAGCGTGTCGGCGAGGTCTCCGCAGCTGCGCGGATCCGGATCGCCCTCGTTGAGCAGGATCGGATAGAGGAGAGGACGGTCCGAGACGTTTGCGATCTCCACGAAGTCCGTCACCACCTTCTCGGGGCACGTCAGCTCAAGCCGCTCGCCGGGCTTGAGCGTGGCGCTCTTCGTGAACGGCCGGCGCGCCGTCTCGAAGTCCTGCGGCGTGGGCAGCTTGGGGAAGTTCACGATGTCGAAGACGATGCGGGGATCAAGGTCGGCGGGGACGTCCTTCGGCCAGTATTGCACCTTCCGGCCGCCGACCTCCAGCGTCCGCGCCGTGCGGTTGACGGTGAGCGAACGCGTCGTGCCCGGAATCCAGCCCGCGCCGCCGCCGGATACGCCGTCGAACGAGCGGTCGAAGGTGAACAGCGCCCGCGTATCCCTGTCGCACGTGAAACTGCGCGCAGGCTTGAATTCGCCCGCATATCGGCAGCCCGTCGAGACGCGCAGCAGATCCGCCTCGCCGTTGAGGAACGGCCACGCCGGATCGGAGGTGTCCGTCCAGCGCGCGCCACTCCACGAGGAGCCGAGGTACAGCTCCAGCGCGTTCTCGTCGTTCGGCACCTTGATCTCCGGATCGGCAAGATCGAGCGCCTTCCACTTCGGGATCGGCACGGAGATCTTCCGCCGCCCGTCCACGAACACCTCCGCCACACCGCCCGGCGCCCACTGCACGGCGAGGTGGCACCACGCCCCCTTCGGCAGCTTCAGGTCTGCCTTGCCCTCGTACTTCGTCTTGAACATGTCGATGGTGGAGAACTCCAGCGTCCCCGGCACGGGCCGGTACGTGAGCTGCAGCATCGCGCCCTTCCCCGCCTTGCACTCATGCGCGCGGTAGCTCTGGTAGGCCTGGAAAATGACGATCGGCCGGCATGCGTCCTTGCCGCCCTCCTTGTACAGCGTCGGCTCCCATCCGCTCCTGAACCACGCCTCCACCGTCCCCGCGCCCGCCGGGAAGAACAGCTGTTCCTCCTTGCGCAGCTGCTTGCCGTCGGCCCAGCACGCCATCGACCGCGTCTGGTACCAGAACGCCTGATCGGCGGCGCCGCCAAGCCGGATGGCGCAGTCGCCCGGCTCGCCCGAGACGCCGGCGGCGAAGTGCGAGTCCTCGTACTTCGGGAACGGCAGCTGCTCCGCCGCCCGTAGCGCAAGCCGGTGCAGCTTCAGCTTTGTGAGCGCGTCCGCCGGCCTCGCGCGCTTCAGACCGTGGTTGTCGTACGCCTTCTCCGCCGTGCCCATGCTCAGGAAGAAGCGCAGCTCCTTCGCCTCGGGATGGATGCGTCCCCGCTCGGAGAACCGGCAGGTCTTGTCCGGCGGCATCATGAGCGACGTCCAGCGCCGGTCATAGACATGTTCCGGCAGACGGTTCCCCGCGGCGTCGAACTGCGCGATGTTCATGTAGAACTGCCAGCTGTCACCGCCGATGCTCTCTGTCACGGCCTCGAACTTCACGGGGTGCCCGGCCATCCCCTGCGGCACGGCCATGGAATAGGTCGCCTCCGGCGCGCCGCCCGAACGCGGACGGAACATCAGCGAACCATCCGCCTGCGGCTCGATGATCATGCGCGGAGAGGGCTTCCAGCCCTTCTCGGACGCGAGCGCGCCCGCGAACAGGTTGTCCGTCGCGTTCGGGTCTTCCACCTTCAACGCGCCGCCCGCCCTGCACTTCAGCCCCGTCGTTCCGGCAGGCGGCGTGAAGCGCAGATTCACCGTTCCCGCCGCCTTGCCCGGCAGGACAGCGACCGTCAGATCCTTCTCGCCTTGCGCCGTCAACGCGCGCACGTCGAACCCGCTCCCCGGCCTCATGCCCGCCAGCTTCTGGAGCTTGTTCGTGGAGATCTCCACCTCGTACGGCACGCCCGTCTCCCGCCGCACGTTCCACTCAAGCGGGAATTCCACAACGCCGATGGATGCCCTATCAGCCGCGCCCTTCGCGGCCAATCCCGGAAACGCCACGCACGGCCAGCACGTTGACTGGTCCCACGGATACAGCGAAAGCTGCATCATCCCCGTCAGGTCGCCCGGCTTGCACGGATACTTGACGAGCAGACGGTTCACGCCCACGCGCGCCGGGATCTTCTGCGTGCTGGAGACGAGAGGGATGCGCTCCCCGTTCAGGAACGCCACCGCGTTCCGCCACAGCGAGCACCGCAGGGTGGTGCTGGTGTTGGTGGGCGCGTCGAACTGCAGCGCCACCACCTCGTAGGCGCGCCGCGCGCGGATGAGGCGCTTCTCCATCTCGGTGTACGGTCTCGGGAGCGGCGAAGCGTTGTACCACGCGGCGCCGGGGAACGCCGGGGAACGCCACGCCGCCCGCGCGCTTTCGCCCAGCGCCGGCAGCGCGCCGCTTTCAGACGATATCCGCGCCAGCTCCGCGTCCTCGCACTCCATCCGGTCGAGCGGCCCCGCGTGCAGCACCTTCTCGTTCAGGTCGGGATGCCACCTTGTCGTAGGCGTCTCCGCCGTCGCCCAGACGCGGCTGCGCCGACCGTCACGCGTGAAGTCAATCTCCGCCGCGTACGGCGCATTCCCCACGGCTCTCGGCAGGTAGTGCGCACCCGCGCCCACCGGGAACGTCCGCACGAACCGTCCGCCCGCCTCGATGCGCGCCGCACGGAACGTGTGCCGCCGCGTCATGAACGCCGGCGGCAGATGCACCACGCACCAGATGTCCTCGAGCGGCATTCTGCCGCCGTTCACGAGCGTCACCGTCACCTCGCCCGCATCGACGTCCGGACGGACCGTGAACGCAAGCCCCGGATGGGCCGCCACGCTCCCGTCATTCCCCGCGCGAGAGACCTGCCGCACGTCGTCGGCGATCCACGCGCCGGACAGGGCGCATCCACAGTCCTGCAGAATCGCATTGATGCGGCGCGAGATCATCGGGCTGTACGTCTCGCCGTCCTCAAGCGTCTCGGCAGGCGTCACGCGCGGCGCGACGTTCCGTCCCTTCACGGTCTCGGCGGCGATACGCCTCTCGATCACGCGGCGGCAGATCTCGTTCAGCGAAAGCACCTCCAGGTCCTGGCGGCGGAACGCGACGACCCCGTCGCCGTCGCGCGCCGGATCGCATGCCCGCACCTGCGGCGGCACGCCCAGGATCTCACGCGCCACGGAAGGATCCTCCTCCACGCCCTTCACGTCAAGCTCCGGCGCGTTCACCGCCTTGACCGGCTGGTAGCGGATCTTCCCGATGCGGATGTTCTCCGCGGTGAGACCCTTCGGCGGCAGTTCAGGGTCGCCGCGCACCTTCACCGCAAAGCCCGCCTCCGCGCACGTCACGTTCTTCACGTGGATGTTGCCGATGCGCGTGGGCCATGTCGGACCGCACTTCTTCGTCAGCTCCTTGTTCGGGTTGCCGTCGTAGTACATCTCCGTCTCGAACACCGCCTGCCCGGCGCACACGCCGCGGATGTTCTCCAGCCACACGTTCTCCACGAACGCCCCGCGCTTCGCGTTCGTCTTCACGAACAGGAACCGCCAGCACTCCGCCTCCACCGTGCAGTCCGTCATGTAGATGTTGCGGATGCCGCCCGAGACCTCGCTCCCCACGCCCAGAAGCGTGTGCCCGTGCACGGCGCGGCAGTTGCGGATCACCACGTTCTGCGTGGGGATGTTGCGCTTGCGCCCCGCCTCGTTGAACCCGCTCTTGATGGTGTACGTGTCGTCCGTCTGGTCCAGCGAACAGTTCTCCACCAGCGCGCGGTTGCAGGATTCGAGATCAAGCCCGTCGGTGTTCGGACCCGTGCAGATCGAATCGACGCCGCGCATCACGATATCTTCGCACACCTTCATGTGGATCGTCCACGCCGGCGAACCGCGCACCTTGAACCCGTCCAACCGCACGTTCTTGCAGCGATCGAAATGCAGCACCTGCGGACGCCCCCAACCGCGCTGCGGGTTCTTCATGAAGTTGTCGTGCCAGTAGGCGACGTCACTCTTGAGCGTGCCCGCGCCCATGATGGCCACGTTCGTGCAGGACGACGCCCCGATGAGCGCGCCGTGCGTCATCGTCGGCCGGCCGTCGGGCTTCAACGGCGCACGCATCACGATGACAGGATCGTCGGGGAAGTGCAGCACCGCCCCCTTCTCCAGGACGAGCGCCACCTCGCTCTTCAGCTTGAACGCCCCGCAGAGCCACCGGCCCGCCGGCACCACCACGCGTCCGCCGCCGGACTTCGCCGCCGCGTCAATCGCCGCCTCCACGGCCTCGGTCACGGCCTCCTCCGCCCGGTAGCGCACCGGATTGTCGCCCAGCCGGTAGGGACGCCGCCGCGCCCCATCCGCCTTCTCCGGCTTCGCGCCGAAATCCGTGATCCGGAACGCCCGCACGGGCGGCGTCCACTCCTGCACCGTCAGCTCGAACGGCGCACCTTCCACCACGAGCGGCTTCACCTCAGCGCAAAGCGGCAGGCAAATGCCCGCCGCCGCAATCATCAGACTCTTCATTTTATATTTCCCTTTCTTCGGCGGGGCGGGGCGCCTCCACCCCGCCTCTCTGCCATCCGCCAACTACCTCACGCAGAACGTGCTGCCGAGGCGGGAGACCACAAGCTGTCCGCCGCCCGTGAAGTGCGTGGCGAGGTTCGTGAAGTCCGCACCGGAACCGGCGGCGCCATACGAGCCGGACGAATAGTACCGCCCCGTCGCGACGTCGCGCAGCGAGCGCACCCTCAGCGTGCATCCTGCCGGGACGTTGACCTTCCAGTCGCCGCCCACGAACAGCTCCACCTGCCGCGTGCCGAGCGCGCCGCTCGCGTTCACCTTCAGCTCGCCCGTCCCGCGCACTGTCGCCTTCCTGCCCTTGTTCCACACCACGCCCGCGCCAAGCTCCAGCGTGCCGGAGGAGACCTCGAGATCGCCCGTGGAGTCGTACGTGCCGGCGGACTCCAGAAGCAGCGTCCCCGTACCGCACATGTGGAAGCCCACGCCTCCCTGCACCTTGCCGGCGAAGCTGTGTTTGCGCTCCTCCGCCGTGGACATCGGATTCGCGCCGAACACCTCCAGCATCGCGGGATACTCGCCCTTCAGCACGCCCCTCGACGTGAACGCCACCGTCTCGCACCTCTGCGTGGTTCCCTCCATCAGGTCCGCCGTGTACGAGCCGACCGTGAGCGCCGAAAGCGCGCCAAGCGATCCGCCGCCGTAGCCCGCTATCAGGTTGCCGTTCGTCATAGCGCCCGTCACCGCGAACTTCACCGTCGGACCGGGGGTGGCGTTCTGGTAGCCCACGACCACGTTGAGGAAGCTGTTGCCCGTGTTCTCCACGATGACCGTGCCGGTGTGCGGGTTGAGCCCCGCCAGCACATCGAACTTGCACGGCTTGCCCGTCAGGCGTATCGTGCCGCTTCCGAAGCTCCGGAACGAGTGCGCCGCCTCAAGCCCGCCGCTGAAGATCATCTCGGAATGGGCGTTCGGCACCACCTTGTGCCATGCGTAGTTCTGGTACCGCACCTGTCCGCGGAACTCGTTCGTCGTGTTGTTCGGCGACCATATCGACGGCACGCCCATCCTGTTGCCGAACAGCACCGGTTTCTCGATCACCGCGTTCGAGACGCACAGCACCCTCCTCGATTCGATGCCGATTTCCGCGTTGTGGTTCAGATAGAGCGACTTGCCGTCGTTCGCCGCCGGACGGCCCTGATCCTCGTGGTTCGGCGTCGCCAGAAGCCCCGACACCGTCACGAGCGGCATCTCCGTGCCCTTGAAAACCGTATTGATTCCGCCCGCGATCGTGTTCGTCCCTTCAAGCGTAAGGTTGCCTGTGCCCTTGATCGTCACCGTGCCCGCCTGCGAAACGATGCCGTCCTTCACGCGCAGCGTCTGGTTGCTCGGGATCGTCCATTCCTGCGCACCCGTCACGGATACCGCCACGTCCTCGATGGAGAACGTGCGCGCCGTCGCCGATTCCCCGATCCCCAGCATGCCCGCGCCAATGCTGAGCGTAGCCGCGCCGTCGCCCTTCACCGTAAAGTCGCCGGGCGCATCGAACGTCATCCCGGCGAGAGCGAGCGCCCCGCTCGCCGTTGCGCGCGTCCCAGCCCCGAACGAAGCCCTCACGCCGCCGCTCCCAAGCCTCTCCACCACTGTCGGGTCGCTCCAGTTGCCGCCCGTCCAGACGGAATCGCCCGGACCTTGCGCCGTCCATTCCGTCGCGCCTTCGCTCATCGCGACGATGCCGCCCGCGCCCGTGAACACGCCCGGCAGCACGCTTGCATCGAGCCTTACGCCTCCCGGCACCGGCACGCCGTTCGTCGTCACCGTCTTGAAGCTCAGATCCATCCCCTCCGGCAGGTTTATCTTGGCCATGTCACCGATCTCAAGTGCCGCCGATGCGTCGGCGAACGGCGTCACCGCCTCGCTCCTCACCTCCAGCTCACCGTTGAGCGTGAGCGTGGGGACGTTCTTGAACACGTCCGAAGTGGTGCTTTCGATCACGATCTTGCCGGCGCTCCCCACCGTCACGCTCGACGCATTCGGGAAGCCTGCCCCGTTCATGATCTTCAGAATGCCGCACACCACGGAGATGTCGCCCGTCGTGTTGCTCAGCTTCCCGCTGAACGTCTGAGCGTAACCCGGGAAGTTCGTCGTATTCATCACGAGCGAAACGCCGTCGTTGATTGCCGCGTACGCCGTGCGGTGCGAGGATTCGCCCGCCAGCGTAAGCGTGGGCGCGCCCAACGATGAGTTTATCGCGTGGAAGTCTGCTGGGCCATTCATCACTTTGGCATACGTCGTACCGGAGTACGTGATGGACTTGACCGTCTGGCTGTGTCCCTTCAGGTCGAACCTCACGCCGCCGGAAGTCCAGTCAGACGACTTCATGTCGATCCGCCCGGTGTCGCCGCCGCCCAGCACCTCGTCCGCCTCGCAGATGATGTAAGGCGCATAGGCGTTCACGCGGTTCAGCCTGTTCTCGGGCGAATACAGGAACACCTTGCCGCCCTCGCTCCAGCGCATCGCCGTGCCGTCCTTGCCGATGATGCTCAATGCGGTGACCGCCTTCTTGAAGTGGAACTCCCCGTAGGTGCGCAGCCAGATGGGCTGGCTCGTCACGGTCGTCACCTTGCAGTCGAAGATCGTCATCGGCCCCGGCGAGGGATATACATCGCTGGTTGACTTCCTGTCATTCCAGAAGAATACATTGCTGTTCCCCGTGAAGTCGCCCTTCAGCACCGTCGTCACGTCCTTCTCGAAGAAGAGCGACGGATAGCTTTCGCTCGACGGCCCGCTCTGCGTGATCGGGTTCGATATCTCGGCGTTCGCGATGAACCGCAGCTGGCGCACGGCGGTCTGGTTTGCGATGATCGTCACCGTGCCGGTGCCGAGCGCGTTCGTCGCCGCGACAAGCACCGTGCCGTTATTGATCGTCACGCCGCCCGCGAAGTCGTTTCCGCTGTTCGAGAGGAGCAGATAGCCCGCGCCCGTCTTGACGATTCCGCCCGCACCGGTCACGCGGCGCGAGATCACGTTCGTCACGCCGGCGGGGACCGAAAACTCCACGATGTCCTCAAGCAGAAGGTCGTCCGAGACGAGTATCGTTCCGCCGCCCACCGAATAGCTTCCATTCGGCATCAGTTCGCCGCCCTGCTTGAACCGCTGCGTGCGGATAGTCGCGCCCGCCGGCAGCTTGACCGTCGCCCCGGCTCCGATCTCGATGTTCTCAAGCAGCTGCGAGAATGGATCCACAACGTCGTCGGCGAGCGAGAGCCGCCCGTTCACCACGAGGTTCGTCGCGGCGGCAAACGTGTTTGTGCTCGCCGTCACGAGCAGGATGCCGTTCGCCCCCACCGTCACGGACTGGACGCTTCCGAACGTCGCCCCGTTCGTGATCGAGAGCGTTCCCGCCCTCACCTCGATGTCGCCCGCCGTCGGGTTCGGATGGTAGTGGAACTCCTGCACGAAGCCGGGCGCGCTTGCGGCATCGACCACGAGCGAAATCCGGTCCCGCAGCTTCTGGAACGACGGGCACGTGGTGTTCGCAATGCCGGTGAGCGTGATCGTCGCCGGCGCGGAAGACGAGAACGCCGTCTTGTCGCCCGTGTTGTAGCGCACGCCGCCCCATTTCCCGGATTCATGCTTGTCCCATCCCGACTCCGTGGATTTCGTGAACTGAATCCCCGCGAACGTCTGGTCGTTGCCGTTCAGCAGCACCTTGGAGCGGCCCGTGTTCGCCGACGTGAAGCAAGGACGCCATTCGATGAGCGCGCCCGGCATCGCGTTCGCCGCCTTGAGGCTCAGGACGTCGTGGCTGATCATGTAGGTGCCGATCTCGTTGTTGGCGCTGTAAAGCTCCACTGTGCCGTCGCCGCTGTGCGATTCGCCGCCATAGACGATGTTGCCCTTCACGGGCCCGTGCATCTCGAACGTCCCGTAGGCGTTGAACTTGATCGTGCCAGGCGTCTCGACCGTCCCGTAGATCGCGGCGCTTGGGCCGCCATAGCCAGGGGACGTTGTCTTGGGATTGTGTCGCAGCCTGAAATTGCCCGTACCGGTGATGTTGCCGCGGATGAGCGTGTTCGTGTAGAAGATCACCGTGTTGGCCGTGTTGTTCACCGTTACGCTGATGTTGTTCGTGAACTCCGTATAGACGGTCTTCCCGCCCACCACCGTGCCGGCGCTGAAGAGCACCTGGGATTTCTCTGCCGACACCGTTATCGCGCCAGTGCCGAACGCGCTGGGATGGTTGGCCTGCACCGCACCGGCCGAAACCGTTATACCACCCGAGAACGTGTTTATGGTCGGCGTCATGTCGCCGCCGGACGTGATGAACGGCTGGAACGCGAGCGTGCCCGCGCCGGTCTTCTTCACCGATCCGCTGCCGGAGAACACGCCGGTGTACACGTCCGTGTCGCCGGACGCCACGCTGATCGTCTCCTCATGCCCGTCCGACAGGTCAAAGTCGTTCGGTATGTAGTTCTCCGCCGCCCGCGCCGCAAGGCACGCCGCCACACCGCAAACAAGCATCGCAAACAATCGTTTCATTGACTTCCTCCTTATCCATATCCATGAATTAATCCCGCCCCGCCGCCGGATTGCGCATTTTCAACCCTAAATGCGGGAGGAGAAATAAAAACGCCGTGATTATACCATACCTCTTACCGACACGCAACCCCAGCCCCCTTGTACAGCCGCTATCGTCAAGCGTTGGATGGCGCAGAATCCTTATCGGTTCCGCCCGTTCTTATCGGTTCCGCCCGTTGAGGATGGAAAGGATCTTCTCCGCATAGACGCGGCCCATGAAAACATATCCATAGTCATTCGGATGGCAGTGGTCATGCGTGCAGTCATCCGTCTTCGGCAGTTGGTCAACGCCGGAGAGAAAGTGCCAGTTCGCCCATTTCTTCGGGTCCTCGGCGCGCAGCTTCTTCAGGACCTCGGTCGTGATGAGCTCAACGCCGCGCGGTTCGGACCGCTCCGTGCAGCCCCCGCAGACGAGAACGGGCGTGTCGGGGCGGAGCTCCTTGAAGCGGCGGACGAAAGGCTCAAAGTTTGCCCGAGCCATCTGACCGCTCATGTTATGTTCGCAATCAAGGATATAGAGCGAAGCCTCAATCTCGGCGACAAGGTCTGCCATCGGCAGTTCCATTCTGGCCGCGCCGGAAAAACCGAGATTGACGACTTCCACGTCGGCAAGCCGCCCCATGATGGACGTAAAGATGAGACCCGGACGCGAAGCCGAGCCGCCATTGACGATTGACGTGCCGTAAATGACGACCGGCTTGTCCGTCCGGTGCGCCGGAGGCCGCGCGAAGGAACTGCCTTTCCTGACGCCAACCGCGAAGGCGAGCGGTTGCGCGCGCACAGGCAGGTAGATGAGGCACTCGTCCCCTTTTGCCCAAGGCAGGCGCAACTCACCTTCACCGCTCCGGAACGCGGGCGCCCGGCAGTTGATGTGCCGCCACACGTTCGTGCCGGTGCGGGCGAAGACATCGACGCCGGAACAACAGACGGACGACATGTACATGATCGGAACGCACTCTGGCTTCACCCGCCAGCGCACAACGACCTCATCGGAGTCCGTCACGAACCGCGCATTAAAGCCGATCGTCGTTTTCGAGAGTCCCCAAACCTTCGCCGTGACTTTCGATTGAAATCGCACCGGAAGGCGCGTGTACGGCTCGGCCTCGTTGGCAAACCCACGGCCCTCAAGCCCAAGCGACAACCCGTCGTGCCAGTCGTAGGCCTCCGTGATGGCTTTTTCCGCCGGATCGGCCCCGCAGGAGGCCGCCAGCGCGAGAATGGATAGTGTCAGCGCTCTCTTCACGTTCATGACTGTTGCTTTCCGTTCTTCAGGGGAGGCGTTCGACGGCGATGCGGTGGACTTTCAGGCGGAAATCGCCACCGCGCTCGAAGCGCAGACCGTAGCACGGCGAATCGGAGCCCTTCTTCTCGAACTCAAACACGAAATGGAGCGGTCCCGATTTACCGCCCGGCGTGGGGAATCCGTAGCAGGGCTGCCCCCAGCCGGTGATCTCACGGATGTTCACGGTGAAGCCCTCGCTCGCGGGCTGCTCCGTCTCAAAATCGAAGGTTAGGCGGAACCGCGTACCGGCCGGTCCCTCCCACAGGCCTTTCGGCAGCTCGATGAAACCGGAACTGCGCGCATCGTACTCGTACCAGCCATCCTTCGGCCCAAGTTTCGGCAGCTTCAGGCATTCCTCAACCGTGCTGACGCGGCCCTTGTGGAACGGGCACTCGCGCATCGGGTCCTCACTCTTCCAGATGAGCTCAACGGGCACGCCTGCCGGCGCCTTCCACTCGCGGACGAGCGGCTCACCCTGCGCCCCGAAAAAGCCGATCGGCGTCACCGTGATGCGGTACGCGCCGCCGCCGGGGAAGTGCCCCGTCGTGCAGTCCACGGAATGACGCCCCGACCGCTCATCGGCGCGCAGGTGGAAATCCGCCATCGTATCCCGGCGCGCAAACCGCTCCCACGCGCCGTCCTTCCCGCGCCGTTCGATCTCCACCTTGTAGAAGAGCACATCATCCTCACGCTCGGCGTAGGGGAACGACACCGTCACCGTCCTGAACGGCACGGCGTCCGGCTTGACCTCAAGCACCGAACCGGCGGGGAAGCGCGCGGCGCGCTCCGTCTTCGCACGCTTTGCAAACGCATACGGCGCACGCGCGGCGTTGAACGGCACCGGCACGACCCAAGGCGCTTCGGGACGATACTCCTTCCCGTCACGCACGTCATACCGCCGGAAGACGAGTTTCGTGGAATACGCCTCCAAAACGATTACCCCGAAACCTTGGTTGCTTTTGATCGGCGTTCCCACCGTAAGCCCCTGCCAGCGCTGGAGACAGCCGGCGTCGATCGCGGTGAACGTTCCCTGCCAGATGCAGCGCTCGTTCAGGATCGAGTTGTGGGAGTGCCCCGTCACGGAGACCACCTGCGGATACTTATCGAGAATCCGGCGGTGGGCAGGTCCCCTGTCGCCCCACATCACGCTGTTGTACACGGTGTCGTATGGCGGCACATGGTCGAACACGATCACCGGCTTGCCGGGATTGGCCTTGCACGCGGCGGCGATCTTCTCCTCGTAAAACTTCAATCCGCCGATGAGGTCCAGCGACTGCGGAAACACAAGCACCGGCAATCCGTTGTAACTGCGCTCAACAAAGTACGGGTGCTCAATGCCGATATGCTCGCGGAAGCGCCTGAACGCCTCCTCTTTCGTGAACAGCCCGCCCTTGGGGTTGTAAAGTTCGTGGTTGGCGTGCACATAGAGAAGGTCAGGGCGCTTTGCCTTGTCGGGGAACAGGGCTTCGACCATCTCGCGGTACAGATCGTACCCCTTCTCATAGTTGGCCTGTCCGAGATCGCCGAGGTCCGCTATCGCGTCCACCCCTTCGCGCCGGAAAATCTCAAAGGCGCCACGCGAACGGTCGAGACTCGACGGTGCGTCCGTGATGTGGTTGTCGGTCATGATGCCGATCTTGGCGTAGGGGACCTCGGCGACGCGATCCGCGCCATCGCGCACGAAGTCGGCGAACTCCTCGAGAAGATGGTAGTCGGCGATATCCGTCCAGTGGATGGCACCCTCTTCGCCCGGAATGCCGTGGTAGTCGCGCAACATGCAGCGCGTACGGTGCAGTTCGTACCGCGTGTGGTTGAGGCAAGGCGCCATGACGGTCTTCCAGCCGAGCTTGTGGAGATTTGGCTGTGCAGTGGCGATGCCGCCGTTCTCGTCGCCAAGAACGAGCGTCACGCCGGGCGGAATCTCCTTCACGTACCGCAGGAACGGCTGCGCCCAGATGAGAATCTCCGCCTCAGGGTTCGCCGCCGCCACCTTCGCGACCGCCGCGTTCATCGCCTTGCGCAACGGCGCGCCAACCGCGACCGCCGCGTTCGTGAACACGAGGAACTTCTCCGGCGCGGCGAACTCGCGCAACGCCGCCGCGCCCTCGCCCGTGCGGACCACGGGCACGAAACCCAGCTTCTTCGCCTTGCATCCGGAAAGGAACTCCTTGAGCCGCCGCCGCGTCGCCTCGGGCCAGGATGCACAAGCATCAAGGTCCGCATCAAGGCAGATTGCGCCGAACCCGGCCTTCGCCGCACGCGCCGCAAACGCCTCCGCCGCCTTCGCGCCTTCGTCGTCCGCGAACGATCCGCGGTAGTTCGTCCACAGGAAGGAGAGCAGCACGATCGGCGGCTCGTAATCGACGAACTTCCGGCCCGTGAACTTCTCGAAGAACGGAATCGCCGCGTTGCGCCAAATCCGCTCGCCCTGCGTGCTCGGGTGCGTGGTATCCGGCAGAAGCGAGAAGCGCCCCGTGCCGTCCGCACGTCGGAAGAACGGGCGCAGGTCCAGCCCGAACACGGTCTTGCCGTCCACGTAGCGCTTCAGCCAAAGGTCGGAGGCGCGGTCGTCCTTCGCGCGCAGCTCATCGAAACTCTTCCCGATGCGCCCGATCATCGCCATGAGAAGGATCTTCGCCTGCGGCTGCTTCTCGCGGATGACCTTGATGATCTCGCCGATGCCGTCCGCCATCGCCTCCGGCGGCGTGGTGCGGTTGTTCGCGCCGGCCATCAGCATCACGCATTTCGCCTTGTAGCCGTCCAGCTCGCCATACCGCGCGCGCCAAAGTACATTCTCGATCGAATCGCCGCCGTAGCCGAGGTTGAGCGCTTTGTACGCCTTCTTGAAGTACGGCCACTGCGGACGGCCCGGCTCGCGCTCCCAGTCGTGGGTGATGGAATCGCCCAGGAGCACGATCTCGCAGTCGCCGCCGAGCGCGTCGATCTCGGCCTGCTTCGCCCGCGCGCGATCCGCCCACCAGAACACGTCGCCGCGCTTCGAATACGTCTTCGGGCACAACCCCGGACCATGGAACGGCAGCTTCGCCTTCTCGTCGAACCACCGCGTCCGCGTCTCCTTGTACGTGAAGAAATGGATGGCGCGGTTCGCGATCGCGTTGCGGTTCGACGTGGCCGGATCTTCAAGCGAGAACGGATAAAGCCGCACCACGTTCAGCTTGTCGGCCGCACGGACGGCGTCGATGCGATCCTTCACCTTCGAGATCGCGCGTATCGGATTGTCGCCCGGCAGCACCCCGCAGTCGTCCGCACGGACCTCAACGATCTGTTCCGCCGGCGAGGCGACCTTCACCGGCGCAGGCGCAGGTTTCGGTGACGCGTTCACTGTCGCTAACGACACCAAAAGAGCGGAAGTTGTCGCAAACTTCCGGATTTGACCACCCATCATGACGAACTCCCCTTTAGCGGATTGAGAGAAAAAAGCCTTCATGGACGTCGGGATGTCCGATGCGCACCGCGGCCGGCGCATTGGCCATGAAGGTCACCTTCCGACCGTCCTCCGAGACCACGGCACCAGACGGAAGTCCTTCGCGAATGTATGCTCCGATACGATCCGGCTTCACACTCTTGAATTTTCCGGAGATCGTCACGACAGAACCGATCGGCATCCAGTACGTCCCGTCGTGCATCGGCTCAGACCCGTTCACCGAAAGCGCGCCACCCGCCGACGTCACCTTTACGCGCACCAGCAGCTGCTTCGGATCGCCGTTCACCAGATAGCCGTCAAGCCCTATCGTTTCCGGCAGGAAGCCCGTTCCGTAGCGCAGGAAGTCCAGCGCAGAGTTCAGCGTGCGCTCGCTCTCCGTCAGCGACCTGTTGTAGATACGTAGCGCCTTGAGCGTGCCCTTCGCCCGCCGCTGGGTATAGCCGGGTGCCAGGTTCCCCATATTGGGATAAGAGGCCATGCCGCCGTTCCAGTAGTTGTTCATGTTTATGGTCTCCGCAACCATGACGCCGTTCGTTGTCACGCTGTTCACGGCCGTCGGCTTCACGGCGTTCTCCGCACGCACGTAATCCACGGAGTAGGCCACCGGGAAATCCAACTGGGCCGGCACACCAATACTTGAAGCCGAACCCGATGTGCTGAAGAATCCGACGGAACCGTTTGTATCCGTGTACAGATAGGAACTCCCCGAAAAACCGGGACCGAAGATGATGCCGTGATCCTTGATCGCGTTGCTCCAGATGAACTCCACCGTATTGATGCGGTTGTTGAAGTCCGACGTCGTCTTGGTCGCCGGCACGGCGACCATACCTGTTCCCTTGAAGTAGAGGCCGTCGTCATGCCATTCGGCGTTGGTTGAATCAACGTTCCAGTCATAGCCGTTTCCGGTGACATCCGTCCATGTCGCCGTGTTTCCATCATGCCGCCCCATACCTGCATTCTCAAGCCCGTCGAGATGCATGAATAGCCCGTTTGCCGCGTAGGCTTCCGCCTGCGGCACGACGATTGGCGCCTCGTCGGCGGGAAGCACCGAAAGCACGAACGTCTTCCTCAGTTCACCGCGCTCCACCGTCGCCGGCACCACGAACGCAAGTTCGTACGTCCCCTCCTCGGTGGGCAGATCACCTTCGAACGGCAGACCGTCGAGATAGACCGACACCGTTCCGAACGCGCTTGCGCCGCAGCTGTAGGCGGGAGAATCCGTCCCCGCCGTCCAGCTGAGCGCACCGACCTGCGGCTCCTCCGTCCAGGAGTTCGCCGCCGCCGCGATGGTGAACATCACCGTCTTGTCATCCGACGTCCCGTCGCTCCAGACCATGTGTTCCGGATCTAAAAGACCAAGCGTCACCGGATACGCACCGACGGCAGACGCCGAAGGCCGTGCGCCTCGCACGGCATATTGGCACGTATTGGCGATGGGAGCCTCGAACGTCTCCCCGGTCGCGACAGCCGATCCGGCGTCTGGCGGTATGGCGACCACCACGACAGGCTTCTGCACGTATGTCTTTACGTCATCCACGAGCATCGTGTTGTCCTCGCCATTGTTGTCGCCGCAGATTCCCAGGTAGCCGATGGCCGTGAAGTCGTTAAGCTTGCCGGGGAGCGCGTTCATCACCCACGCGCCGTTCACCCACAGGGAGGCCTCCGTTCCGTCACTCATCACGCTGACCGTATGCCAGACTTCGCGCGTCGTCAGGCCGCCCTTATAGCTTGGCCAATAGGAACCGCAGCCCAGCTGCGTCCCGCTGTGGTTGAAGAGCGCCGCATCGCTGCTGTTGTTCGTGATTACCGTAAAATAGGAATGGTAGGTTTTTCCGTCATCCGGGACACAGCACTTCATATCCAATCTCCAACGTTGCCCGAGTGTTCTCTCGAACCCATGCGGCAGTGCGATGAACTCGCCCGCCGGAATCGCGACCGCACCCTTTCCGTCGGTGTGTCCCTGCCCATTCACTGCGATAATCGAGCCGATCCCCACCACGTTCGTTGCGCGATTTCCGCCCATCACCCACGCATCTTCGCCCACCGTCGCCTTCAACAGGTTCAGCCCGCCGTTGCCGTCGTCGTCGAACGAAAGATGCTCCTTGACCTCCGGCGTAAGCGCGTCGCGGATCGCGAACCACAGCGTCTTGTCGGCGGTCGTGCCGTCTTCCCATGTCTTGGTCGAAGGGTCTGCGAGCGCGACCGTCACGGGATAGAACCCGTATTCCGTGCCGCCGACCGAAGACGTAACCGTGTAATCGGTCGTGTTGGTGAGGGCGCTTTCGTGGTATTGTCCGTTGCAGACCGCGCTACCGGCGTTCGGGACCGTCACGAGCTGGTCGTAGTACGAACCAGAACCCACGACGATCTCATCGATGAACATCAAGTTATCCTCGCCGGAATTATCCCCCGAAATGTACAGGTAATCGATGCCGGTAAGATTTGACAGTCCAGAGAATGCTGCCCCCTCTATTGTTCGCGCCACTTTCACGTCGTTCACATAGAGGTCGGTGCCGGATCCGTCGCAGTTGAGGAGAAGGGTTTTCCAGTTGCCGATGATCGGTGTGCCCGTCACGTAGATGTATGTACCCCAACCAACACTTCCTCCCAGCGATTGCGTGGATCGCTGGAAGAGAAATCCGTCGCCTTGGTTGTTCTGGCTGAACGAGATAATCGTATGGATCTCCTCTTTCGGCATGAACACCCTGAGCCGCAGGAACCACGATTGACCCGTCGACTTGGTGAGGCCGTGCGGAATGGCGAGGAACTGACCTTTCGGGACAGCCACGGCACCCTTACCATCCACGCGCCCCTGGCCGTTCGTGGCATGGAGCTCGCCGATGCCGGAGACATCCGCCGCCGGCTTGCCACCGCGCACGATCGCATCCTCGCCGACCGACGCCTTCAGCAGGTTGAGTCCACCGTTCCCCGCATCGTCGAACGTGTAGCGCGCCGTGACGCCAGCCGTTGCGGACAGCGTAGCCGCACACGCCAAGGCGGCGATCAAACATATCTTGAACTCTCTTTTCATGGTTTGGGTTCCTTTCAAAGTTGAGGGTCAGAGAAGCTCTCCGAGAGCCGTTCCCTGACGACCCTCTTCGTAGATGCGGCGCACTTCTTCGCGGGTGAGGGCGCGCGTCCAAAGCGCGAAGTCGTCCACGCCGCCGACGAATGGACTCGGGTATCGTCCCGTCCCGTCCTGCCCGATGCAGAACGGCATTCCGGTTGTAAGCTTGAGCGCCTTCGCCTCGTCGGCGATCCAGTAGAACCGCCCGCAGGACGAACCCTGATAGACCGTCAATACGCCGTCGGCGGAACGTGTCACCGCATAGAACTCCCACCGCCCGTAATCGATCTCGTACAGCGCCTCGTCCAGACGGACGCGTTCGTCGGCCACGCCGCAGTTGAAGCACACGCCTCGCTTGGCGAATCCGCTCGACGTGCTCGCGCCGATGAGCGCGATGCCGGGATTCTTCCCGCTCTTCCAGTCCTTGTTGCCAAAGATCACCGGGTCGCCCTTCTGCGGCGCGTCCATGCGCACCCACATCGCCGCCGTGAAGTCCGCTCCGTTCTCGAACGCGAGACGTTCCGAGCCCTTCAACCGCACGAACGCCGCCTCGTTGGTCGTGGAGCGAAGGTTCATGTAGCAACCCGAGAAGCCGCCCGTCGTGCCGGATTGCGCCACGCCGTTTGTCTCGGCGACGATTCCTTCCACAATCGCGAACCGCTGCGGTGCGCCGGCATCGAACGGGAAATAGGCGACAAGCCCATCCTTCAGCGCGTGCGGTTTTTCGGCAAGCGCTTCGCCGCCCACCACCCGGCCGTCCAGATCCATCGCCGAGAGGTCGATGCCAAAATGGGCGAGCGCCGTCGGCGCAGCGTCGTAGTTGCGGGGGCAGCCAGGGATCTGTCCCTGCGCGACGCGCTTCCCGACGACCATGAACGGAACCGTCCTCGTCTGCCCGTTCGTCGCGGCGTGGGTGCGCAGATACCCGCCATGGTCCGCCGTCACGATTATCAGCCAGTCCTCTTCGGCGAAGGTTGGCCGGGACGCGATCGCGGCAAGGCATTTCCCCACGATCCGGTCCGAGATGCGCACCGTGCGCAGGTATTCGGTTGTGTACGGGTAGTAGCCGGCGCCGTGCCCTCCGTGGTCGGGGAGGTCGATGAAGAAGAGCGTCGCGTCAGGCGCATCCGGCGAGGCGAGCCGCTTCGCGAGAATGCCGCCGTTCGCGACGTCTCCGCCATGCAGGAACTCCACCTTCTCGCTCGGAGAGAGCTGCTCATCCGTGCGCCAGGAATAGACGAACAGCGCCTTCTTGTCGGGCTGCGCATCCACAAGCCGTACGAGCCAGCTCGGCCATTTGGTATAGTCGCAGTTGCCGAACTCGCGGTTGCTCCGCACATTCGTCTTCGCGGAGGTGACGCCTGTCGCGATGGCGGCGTGGTTGGGCGCACTGTGCGTCGGACCATCCGGGATCGTATGGGCGGTGAGGGATGAGGCGCAGCGGTAGCCGGGCTGCCACTGGCCCGCCATCAGCTTCTGCAGGTTAGGGGCGGTGGCGTTCTCGACCGCATCGGCACGGCAGCCGTCCAGCATGATCACGAGCGCCATCGGCCGCGCCGCCGACGCCGTGAGCGCGAAACCAAACCAGACGGCGGCAAGCCACACCGCAACGCGCCCGGTCGGCACAGAATTGCCCATACTCAGATTCATCGTTCTCCTCTCTGCCATCAATCTGTTGTCCAGCGAACTTGCTATCTTCGGACCTCTTCTTAAAGTTGTGCATTATATCAGAAACTCGACCCATTCCCAAAGCGTTTTATCAAACCGTCTCACCGAGCAGGCGGCGGGCGTTGTCGGAGAAAATCTTTTCAAGATCGGCGGGGTTGGGGCGAAACCGCCGCACCCAGTTGGCGATATGGGTCACATCGCGCCAGAAGTAGTCGGTGGCGAAGAGAAGCCGATCGGCCGGCCACTCCGCCATGACGCGCTGCGATTCCGGGTCATCGTCGCAGCAGCAGACCACGGCGGTGTCAAAGTAGCAGTTCGGGAACTCCCTCAACAAATCCGTGGCGTGCGGGGCCGGGGATGACGGATAGAGAGCCGTGCATCTACCGGAGCCGCCGAGATGGGCGGCGATGAACGTCAGACCCGGCACGGCGCGCAGCAGCGCGGCGATCTGCACCGGACCGCAGGAGAGCGGCTCGTCGGCGAAGCCGAGGTCGAGTCCGCAATGGACAACCACGAACAGTCCCGCATCACGCAGGGCGGCGAAATACGGGAACACGCGCGAATCGTCAAGACGAAACCCCTGATAGTACGGATGGAGCTTGATTCCCTTGAACCCGGCGGCGGCGACTTCTTTCAGGTGCGCCGCAGAATTGCGGTCGGCTGGATGGACCGAGCCGAGCTGGATGAGACGCATCGCCGCCTCTTCGCCGAATTCCCCGTCACGCACGGCTTTCGCACGATCGAGGATCACCTGAAACTGCGCCGGCTTCGTTGCGACCGGGCAAACCACCGCCTTCGCCACGCCGGCCTTGTCCATATCCCGGAGCTGCGTGGCGAGCGTGCCATCCCCCACGGGCAGAAGCACGCCTTTCAGCTTTTGCACCATCGACTCAATCGCCCGTGGCGCCAGCGCGTCCGGAAAATTGTGCGTATGGAAATCGATGATGCCGTCCATGGTTAGTTTCGAGTTCCGAGTTTAGGGTTCCAAGTTTAGGGGCTGGTGGTTAAGGGGCTTTCGGAACGAGGAAGGCGGCGGCATCGGCCATCACACGGTCGGTGAGCGCCGTGAGACACCAGCTCTGCATGGCGTTATACGTATTTTTCGAGGAACCGCCTGGGCTAAGGATCGGAAGAGGCCCCCAGATCGTCACTTCATAGCGTTGGGAATAGTCATGGTGGAACACGAGTTTCCCGGTCTTGTTGTCGTAGATCTTGAGCTTCGCAGCCCAAGTCTGCACGCTGTAGTCGGCGGAGAGCAGCGAGAGGAGCATCCACATCGCGCTGACGCCACGTTCGCTGTCGGTGACGAACGGGCCTTCGAACGCCACATCCACGATGTAGTCCGGCTGCTGCGCCATCGTGGTGAAGCCGGAGGATTCCGCCAGCGTCTTGGCGCGCTGCATGAACACGTCGCTTTCGCTGACCTGCGGGATGTAGGTGGAGGTGGTGATGGTGCGGTAATGGCCGGGCGTCCAGCCGTAGCGTCCGCGCGGACGGCCTTCAACCCAGATGGTGTCGTAGCCGTACACGGGCAGGTATTCGGTGACGACCGCCTTGAAGCCCCGCAGCTGGACGGATAGCTCCTTGCCTTCGGGCAGCGCGGACATCGCCGTTTCGGGATAGGGCGTCTCCTGCAGGGTGAAGCAGCCGGCGAGCAGTGTCGCCAGGAGGGTGGGAACGATTTTCTTCATTTCGTTTTTCCTTTTGTTTGGGGGTCAAGATAACGGGAGGGCGAGTGGTCGGACTGTTCTGCCTGCTTTTTCCGCTGATCGTCCAAATGCATCTGCACGAGGATGCGAGCGCGGCGTTTCTTCAGCTCCAGATCATCGGGACGGCGCTTCAGCAGCACATCGATCTGGCGCACGGCGATATCCGGATGACCGCCGGCGTCGGCGCTGTCGATCAGTTCGAGACGGTGGGCGTCCTGCAGCGGATCCAGCTCGACGGCGCGCGCAAACACGCGGGCGGCCATTCCGGGATGCCCCGCCTTCTTCAGACACACGCCGAAGTTGTGGATGGCGGCGACATCGGACGGGAACACCTCGATGCGATGCTCGTAGCAGTGGAGCGCGCCATTGACGTTCCCGATGGCGAGATGCGACCGCGCCTCCTTGTCGAGCGCATCCGCCAGCTCCATCAGGAGCGGATCGCGCGGGCTCGCCTTCGCCGCCTTCGCCCAGCAGGCGATGGCGTTCGTCGGCATGCCCTTCTCCGCATAGCCGAACCCGATCAGCGCCTCGCGACGTGCCTCCTGCGCCGTCTCATACCGATCCTCGAAGTCGAGGAACATCGCCGCATCCGCCGATCCGCGTTCGATCCATTTCGGGAACTTGACGTCGAACGGCGTGAAGCGTGCGGCGTCCACCGGTGCGAGCGCGCCGTCGAGGACGGGACGGAAGAGCACGCGCGGAGCCGTGAAGAAATCCCGCAGCCCTCCGTAGGCGGGCACCTCCGCGAACGCGGGATCGATCTCCGCCGCATCACCCATATAGCAGGCGAAGAGCGCCGCCGGCGAATAGAGGCGGGCGGCGGCGAAGCGCGCGAAGAGCTTCTCGTCGGCGAACCGCGCCAGCACGTTCCCGAAATCAACCTTCACGGCCGGCGTAAGGCAGTAGTCGAACCGCCCGAAACACCAGAGCCGGTAGGGCCCCTGCCGCCGCTTGAACGCCTCGAGATGCGCCTTGAACCGGGCCACCGTCATCACGCGCGCATCAATCGCCATCACCTCGTCTTCAATCCCCAGCGCAAGCGCGAAAAGCGCCGGATCCACATGCGACGGTACGCCGCGGTCACACATGTTGCGGTACGCCGTCACGCCGGCGGGAATGCACCACGGAAACAGGCAGCTCGCCGCCGAAAGACCGCAGAACGTCGAGAAATGACGATTGACGTTCTCCTGGAGATACCACCAGCCATGACGGATCTTCGGCGTGGCGATAATCCCCGCCACGGCGTATGCCAGCACGACGGCGGCGACAGCAATACGGCTTTTGCGCATGGCTTGAAATTATACCACAAAACACGGTCACTCCCCGCAGAGCCTAAGCGCCACGGGTCCGAGCAAGCCAGACGGAAGCGGTTCGTCCTCCTTCGACCAATGCTTCCATGTGGTGAACGTGTGCCTTCCGGTCGGCGACGGCTTGCCGGCCTTCACCCATTCCGGAATCTCCTTGATGCCCCATTCGGTCTTGCGCCCGTGCAGGCGTGCCGTCCATTCGCAGTCCGGCGGCAGGAAGTCGTCGCCGATGAGCCTGTTCGGCCAAAGGTTCGTCACCTTCACCTCAAGGTCGAGATTGCCGCCCGAAACGGCGTCCGTCACGTCGAGACGGAACGGCGGCTTCCAGAGCGCGGGGTAGGACCGGCCGTTCACCGTCACCTCGGCGATGTTCTTCACGTCGCCAAGATCAAGCACCAACCGTTCGCCCTTTGCGGCGGAAGGAGCTTTCACCCCCGTAACTTTCTTCCGGTATGTCGCCGTGCCCGAGAAGTACCGCACGCCCTCCTCCGGGCGTAGCGTCCATGAAACCAGCTCGCCGAAGTTGAGCGTTTCATCCGCCCCCTTCGCGTGCGCGTTCGGCGCAAAGCCATGCGGGAACGCCACAGACCAGGGCCCCTCCACCTTTATCCCGCCCGGCAGCGGCGCGGCCGCGATGGCGATCGATTGGTACTCGTTCGTGACCGCCACCGCCTCCCGCGCTCCGTCATGATACACGATGCGAAGCTGCTTGATCTTGTTCGGCGCCGGATCGCCATCGGCGAGGGCGTTGCTGGCGCGCACCTTCAGGGCCTCGCCCGCGACCATGGATGCAACCTTCTTCGTCACGTCGGCGACCTTTCCGGGGAAGAAACCATACTCGGCCTTGATCACCCGCAGCCGCGGAGCCGGCGCGGGAACGGAAGATCCGGCGCAATTCCCGCGCGGCTTCCTGAACATCACGAAGAGCGCACCGGAGTTCTGGAACTCCAGCGTCACGAAGGTGCGCCCGTTCTCGACGCGCCAGTTCCGCGCCGGCGCAACGCTCCGTCTCTCGGCATCCCAGATCTCGGGCATGCGATCGTCCACGCGGAACGAGCATTCGGCGGAGAGCGGCGCGTGCGGGTTGTCGCACGCCACGAAGTACCAGTCGGCGTCACCGGCGCATCGGTGCTGCCACGCAAGCTTTTCCATGACGGCCGCGTTCGCGCACGCAACGTCCGGCTGCAGCCCGAGCGCCTCGATGGCGGCGGCAGGCGAAAGACGCAGCACACCGCGCTGCCATACGCGTTCTGCCTCGCGCGCAAGCGCAGCGTCAACCGCAGGATAGCCTGCGAGCGACGGCGAACGGACGGGGGGCCGCTCGCAAGAGACCGTTGCGCCGGCCTCGACGAGACGGGAGACTTCCCGCAACATCGCCGGGGTCATCGTATCATGCGGCGGCAATGCGAGGAAGCGGTACCGCACGCCGCCCGGCGACACGATCCGCCGATCCTCCACCTTCAGCTTCGCGAGCGCGGCGGCCGTGCAGAAGTCGAAGGCATACCTGTTGAGGATCGTTCCGAACGAGTCCCTGAACGTATGCTCGATGTCCGCAAAGCCGAGCGGCATGTCTTCCGTTCCGCAAAACAGCACATCCGCGCAGAACGTCCCTTCCTGCAGCATGTGCTGCGTGCGCGAGAGATACGCGATCCACTCTTTGCCGCCGTGCTCCCACCACGTGTTCGAGCGGTCAAAGTGCATCCCCCAGCGACCCATCGTCATTCCCGGCAGATACTTGTCCTTCGCCCACGGCTGATGCGTGAAGCGGTGGAAGATGATCCTGTTCGCACCGCAGGCGAACACCCTGTCGCCAAGCGCCTTGAGCGCGAAAGGATCATTCCGCCAGCGCCCCTGCCAAGGAGGGCTGGAGGTGAAGGACTCCATGCCAATGTACTTGCGTCCATACACATGGGCGATTGACGCCGCGAACATCGCGCTCCTCGAGCGTCCGCCGGCACCGGGAGTCCCGCCGGCCCAGAACTCGCCCATCGGAATGTCGGCCGCCTCGCCATAGCGGAAGTCGTCTGACGGACAGCTGCCGTACGGCTCAAGCGAGAACGTCAGGTTGTACTGGCGGCACTTTGCGGCGAGCGCATCTGAATAGCTCTCCTCGAAAAGATCCGCAATCACGCGGCGGTAGTCCCACAGGAAGCGTTCGGTCTCTTCCACGCTACCGACGATACGCCCCGAGAACACCGGGAGGAACGGCTCAAGCGAATAGCCCGCCCGCTTCTCGAACAGCTGCTCAAATCCCTCCGTCCAGTTCTGGGTGCCGACCTCATAGCTGTCCACGAGCGTGCCGGTCAATCCCGGCCTGTCGCGCCCCGTCATCCCCTTCAGCTCTCTGCAAAGGTGACCGAAGTAGGACTCGAAATGATGGTTGAGCGCGGCGGCGGAAAGCTTGTCGCACTCAAGCCCGCGTCCGCCGTTCGATGCGCTCACCACGCCCGCCGCCTTTGCGGAATAGCCAACGCGCAGGATGCACCAGTCGCCTTCCGGAACGTTCCACTCCAGCGTGCCGTCAGGCGCCATGAAACGCGTCAGGTCAACGGTTCCATTCCTCGGCACCACCTGATCGGCCGTGGTTGGGGCGTGGTCGATGACGACCGGTATGCGCATGTCAAATGTCTTTCCGCGCAGCGCCGATATCGCCATGCGGCGTGCAAGTCCCAGTTCGCCGAGCTTGAACTCCTGATACGTGCCGCCGCGTCCGAAATAGAAGCGCACACGGAGGAACTTCGCGGAGACCGGCCCGTCAAACGGGAAGAAGCGCCAACCTCTCTCCCGCGTATGGCCCCCGGCGGCGGTGATGCGCACCGGCCGCCGCCCCATCCCGCGCCATTGCTTGCCGTCCATGTTTGTCGCTCTCCTTGCGCTGCATCTCCACGTATGTGTTCAGGTTGCCGTCGGTCAGCTTCGCGAGCTCCTTCGGGTCGTCGGTCTGAGGCGTGGTGATGCGGCAGGGAACCTTCTCGCGATCCGCCACCTCCGCCGCCGGAATGCGGAACGCCACCACCCGGAAATCGCGGTAGTAGTCGCGCGGCGTATGCGGCCGGGCGAGCTTCGCGGAGAACCGCTTCGGTCCCCGCACCTCCGCCTTGGAGAACACCACGCTCTTCATCGCGTTCGACGGCGCGATCCACGGCCCGCCGGACGAGCTCCAGCCCGAACAGTTGGGGTGTACGATCTCAAGCCCCAGGCGCTTCGCCTCGCTCACCGCATGACGAATCGTCTCGAACCAGAGCGGCGAGTTGAACACCACCGGCCCGGGCGGCACGTCGCATCCGGCATCGAATATCTGCGCGCCGCCCAATCCGATCTGCGCCATCGCCTCGAGGTCGGCGGTGATGCCTTCCTTCGTGACGTTTCCGTTCATCCAGTGCCACCACGTATGCGGACGCGCCGAG
>CACZCD010000028.1 GCA_902779565.1 uncultured bacterium
ATGGCGGGATGTTCTGCTCGTCGAACAGCCTCCTTGAGGCGGGCGGAAGCACCGGGACCGGAAACGTCGTGTTTGGCTGCTCGAACGGCGCAATGGGGCAGATGTTCGTGCGCAACGGAAAGTGCGACATCCCCGGGAACCTGATATTCAACCAGGCATTCAACATCGGCTTGCAGAGCTTGCAGAGCCATGTCACGGCATCCGGCGACAATGCGTTCATTGACTGCCACGGCAAGACCATACTTGCGAATTCCAACCTGTGGGACCCGTATGTGGAGGAGGCGAACGTGAACCTGATAGACGGCGGACGGCTTCGTGCCAGAGGGTTCCGGAACGACTCCAGCTACGGCACGGACGGCAAATTCACCGATCCGTCCAACCACTTCTTCCATGTGTGGTTTGACCGTGGCACGTTAGAGCTCGGCGCGTCGAACTCGGACATCTCGTCGTCCGGCGACAATTCAAAATACACCGACCTCCACAAGTACGGCATGACAGCGTTCCTCGTGGGGCCGGGCGGCGCGACGGTGGATACGGCCGGAAAGGCCGGCAACTACAGCCGCAAGCCGTTCGCCGCGCCCACGAACGGGATGGTGACGGCGGTCGCGGGCTTCGTTCCGTTCAAGTCGCCCACGATCTACAGCCGGAAGATGGTCGGCGCACCTGGCATCCTCATAAACGGCGACGGCAAAGGCGCATGCGCGGAGGCGCTGTTCGATTCCCGTTCGCAGATGGTGACGAACGTGATCGTCACCTCCGGCGGCACGGGGTATACGTGGGCGAAGGCCGTGTTCTTCTACTGGGTCGGCGCGGGCGGCACGTACCAGACGCTCGACTGCACGGTGTCCGCGCCGGAATCCGGCTCGTTCACGAAGGAGGGTGCGGGGGACTTCACGTTCCAGGCGGCGAACACGTACGGCGGCGAGACGGTGCTGAAGGGCGGCGTGCTGCGGCTTGGCGCGGAGGGCGCGCTGCCGGAAGGGACCGTGGTGGCGTACGAGGGCGGCGCTCTCGAGGCGGGGGCGGAGACGTTCCCGGCGGAGCTGAAGGTGCGCATACCGGGCGCGGAGAACGGCACGGTGCGCAGCTGCACGCTCGTGACGTTCACCAATTCGCTTCCGGCGTCGCTGCCGAGCGTTGAGGTGGTGAACGCGCCAGCGGGGGAGAGGCCGTGCTGGGTGGCGATGTTCAGTGGCCTTACGCTGCGCACGGTGCGCCAGCGCGGCATTGTGGTGACGTTCAGGTAGTGGCTAGTGGTTAGTGATTAGTGGCTAGTGGTTAGTAAGGAGCCGAGATGATGGCAGGGCGAGCGAGGGTGCTGGTCGCGGCGGCGGCGTTGTCGGCGACGGCGCTGGGCGGCTACCCGAAGATGTGGGTGTACAACAGCTACGGGATGAACACCGACGAGGGCTGGCAGTCATTCTCAAACATGGTGGTGCGCGCGGCGGCGGCGGGCTACAACGGCGTGCTTACGGCCGCGCAGCTCGAGAACGCGATGAACAATTGGGACAAGCGGGCGCGCGCGAACTACGCGAAAGCGCGCGACCTGTGCGCAACGCTCGGCATGGAGATCATCCCGGGCGTGTGGGGTTTGGGCTACGGCGGGCCGGTGTGTTACTGGGATCCGGAGGCCGTGGAGGCGACGGCCCTGAAGGGCGCGACGTACGTATCGGACGGGAAGGCGCTCCGGTTCGAGCCGCAGCCCGTTCCGGCGGAGGCGTTCAGCACGGCGGACTTTGGCGTGAGGCAGGTGAAGGCGCATCTGAAGCCGTTCACCCACTATCGCATCACGTTCAAGCTCAAGACGGAGAACATGCTGCCCGACATTTACCACAAGTTCCGGATGTCTTGCTGGTACAAGGGAGGCGGAAGCCAGCTCTACGACCCGCCGATGAAGCCAACCCAGGACTGGACGGACGTGACGTTCACGTTCGACACCTATGACACGGGGGAGATGACGTTCAGCGCCGGGAAGGGGCGGCGCGACATCACGGGGTCGTACCAGATGAAGGACGTGCGCATCGAGGAGCGTGGGCCATGCAACGTGCTCACCACAGACGGAATGGCGCCGGTCGTTCGCGACGCCGCGACGGGCTTCACGTACGAGGCGGGGCACGACTATGCGCCGTTCCCGAAGATGCGGCGGTTCATCGAGCAGCCCGACGCGAAGCCGATCGAGGTGGCGGTGCCGGCGGGCAGCAGGATCAAGGCCGGCGCGCGTCTGCTCGTCGATTGCTGGATCCCGGCGGTGGAGGGGCAGCGTCAGTACTGCGGATGCCCGAGCGCCGAGCAGGTGTACAGGTACTTCGAGAAGAGCGCGCGGGAGGTGGAGGAGTTCTTCCATCCGAAGACGTGGCTGCTGGGCATCGACGAGTGGCGCGTGGCGAACCGCTGCCGCCGCTGCCAGGCGAGGAACGTCTCGCCCGCTGAGCTGATGGGGGAGTGCACGGCACGACAGTACGCAATCATCCGCAAGGTGAACCCGAACGCGGAGATCGCCGCGTGGGCGGACATGTTCGCGCCGACGGACAACGCGCGCGCCAACTACTACTGCGTGAAGGGCGACATCACGGGCAGCTGGAATTTCGTGCCGAAGGACATACTGATGGTGGTGTGGGAGAACGGTCACGGGCCGGTGGCGATGAAGCATTTCGCGGATAATGGCTTCCGCACCCTCGCAGGCATATACTACGACCACAGCGACCTTGAGAACGACTGGAAGTGGCTCAAGGAGTGCAACCGCACGAAAGGGTGCCAGGGGCTGATGTACACGACCTGGCAGCGCAAGTACGGCCTTCTGGAGGACTTCGCGGAGATGGTGAAGTCGGGGCGGTAGCCGTCAGGGTTTGAAGGCGAATAGAGATGAGAAACCGATGCCGAGACGGGCACGGCGCGCGGCTCCCCCGCCGCCTATCTGTTTGCGGCTGGCTTGGCGATGCCATTGGGCGTCAGGTAAACGACCGGCATCTTGACATTTGTCAGATCGAAAGACTGCCCGTGGTACAACGTTTCGTAGGTCAGGTTCTTCGCCTTGATGCACTCAACCGAACCGCCTTTCCTTACGACCACGACCATCTTGTCGCCAAACAGCGATCTTGCGGCGCCATGCGCCGGACCTATGGGCAGCCGTTTTCTGCGGTTTGAGGATCCATCCCACTTTGACAGCAGCAGTTCAGGGTTGAAGTTTGCCGAAATCAGCACGGGGATGCAATCAGGCGTTTCGTCCGTGATGTCGGCCGCCACGCACCACAGGCAGTTCGTGGCATCAATCTTCTTGGCGTCGTTCGGGATCGCCGGCACGCCCGCGCCGCTAAGCACGGAAAGATCCGCGCCGGAGACGTAGGGCCTCCACTGGGCGGGGGTCCTGATATGCGCCACGTCAAAAAGCAGGGTGAAGTATTCGGCCGCCGAACGTACCGCGCCGGAAAGAGGATCCTTCGCCGTGTCGGCGCCCACTTCTGTCTGCGTCTTCGGCCAAACGTTGCCGAGACCCAGCGCCTCGCGCTCGATGTTGGCTGCGGTGATGGCGACGAAAAGGTTGCGCCCCTTCATTGATATTGCCGAAGTATTCGCCTTCAGCATTGCTGATGAGAGCGCAGGGACCAGCGTTCCTTCGAGGATGGACATGACATCGGCGCAAGAAAGTTCGATCGTGTCTCCGCTCCCGCCGGCGTGGATATCCTTCATCACGTTCATAACTTCCTTTGGCGTGTTTGGCGATCGTGCGGCGAAGGCCCTTGCAATGACCAGGATGGATCCTGTCAGGGCGCGAATCAGATCAGCATCGGCTTCTGATGCGGCCTTGAGGTGCAAACTCACTGTGAGCGCTCCGTTCGGGGTCACCTTGATGTCGGCGGTCAACGTCCGCAACCCCGTGAGGATCTCCTCGATGATCGACGAGATCTCCGACAAGTCGTCCGGCGGCAGGTCGCGCATCTCGTCGAGCGGTGCTGATATCTTGATCAGGTTGCCGATTTCGGACACATGAAAGTGCAACAGTTCCCCGCGTGTTGCTGAAAAACCGTCTACCGCATCATCCCGGCCCTTGCCTTTGCGGTACAGGCGGATCTGCTTCTCCAGGGTGTTGCGGGACGCCGCCACCAGCAGCAGCTTTCCGTCGAGTGATGTCAGGTGCAGGCTGACGTTTGCCGCCCTCATGTTCATCTCGATGGCGCTTTCGTTCGGGACGATCTGCCACGCCTTTTCACCCTCGACCGAAATCTCGCGGAACGAGAAGATGTTCTCGCCCTCTTCCGCCAGCTTTTTGTTGACCACTGAGATCAGCCTCTCCAAATCGATGTCCACCGAGATCGCCAAAGCTAGCCGCTCAAGGTTCATGTTGTCGCCGACACTCGGCAGCGGCCCTTCGAACGACAGAACGCTCCAACGCGGGTAGATATTACGTAAGCCACTTTCGTCCAAGAATTCGCGCACCTCTTGTGGCGTGTCCGCATAGGGATCACGCTTGTAGGCATCGATTTTTTGACGGAACTCGTCAATTGCCCGCTTGTCCACTTCGGGCATCTTGAGCAGTCGCCCGACAAAGGTGTCTAAGACTTTGAACCACTCGTCCTTTGATTCGTTCACGCCCAACACGAGAGTCGAATCGGCCGTGACCGCGGGCGCAAAGGTCGAATTGAACATTTGGATCTTGTCATCGGCGGCAAACGACGCACACGCCATGCATGTCCAGACGGTCATTGCAAAGATGGCCCTACGCGCCAAAGGCATGTTCTTCTTGTGCATATTGTGTTCTTTCTAACTGGATTACGAGTTCAAGGATCCTTAAAATAAAAGGAACAACGGCATTATAGCATACAGGATCAGGAGGGGCAAGACGTCACGCCCACAGCTTCTCATTCTGTGATATAATCTACGCCATGGAAAAGACAGCACTCAAGTTTCTCAAGATCATTGGCACCTGGCGCAACGTCGCGGATGCCGCCCGCACGACCATCCGCATGCCGGAAGGCACCAAGGAGCCGTCGCCGAAATGGAAGAAGACGATGCTCCTTGCGGAGCATTCGCCGATCCGCAAGCTCGTGTTCTCGTGGAAGTGGATCAACCTGCCGTACTGGGTCTCCGTGCATTTCGTGCGGCACAAGTTCGGCATTGAGCATTTCGTCTCCACGCAGCGCACGGACCGCACGGGTACGGACCGTACCGGTGCGCGGCAGGATGCGCCGGTGGAACATGAATGTTTCGCGAATGCGCAGGCGGTGATGTTCATCTCCCGCCGCCGGCTTTGCTCCCAGGCGTCGCCCGAGACGCGCGCGGCGTGGAAACTTGTCGTGGATGAGATCGGCAAGACCGAGCCGGAGGTCGCATCCGCGTGCGTGCCGGAGTGCGTCTATCGCGGCTTCTGCCCGGAGTTCAAGTCGTGCGGTTTCGTCAACACGCCCGCGTTCGCCGAGGCCGTGAAGAAATACCGCGCGGTTTGAGTCTGCCGAACAAGAGAATCGACCCTTGTCGTTTGGCCGGAAGGGAATGGAAATGAGGTCACCAAGAATTCTGCTTTGTGCGGTCTGCTCAACGCTGACCCTTTCGTCTATCTTCGCGGAGCAGGGGCTGGATCCGCTCCTGCCGCTCACGTACCGTCCGCTTGGCGTGGAGACCGCGTGCCGGGAAATCGAAAAGATTCGGTCCGTGACCGGGTTCCGCCGCTTCATGCTCACGGGGCCTGGGTTCAACGGCGTGATGTTCGCGCCGTTTGCGCCTGACCTGTATGAGCAGATGGGACGTGAGATTGCGGAGATCAAGCAGCGGCTGAAGCACCTCGACGTGGAGATCTCGTGGTGGTGCGCGCCGACGATCCGCTATCTTTCGGATTTCCCGTCCATCGAGGATCCCGCCGGCAACACCAGCAAAGACAACAAGAAGTGTCCCCTCGACGAATCGTTTGCGGCGGACTTCACCGCCAAGATCTGCGCCGTGGCAAAGGCGCATCCGAAGTTCATCGGCATCGAGGATGACTATACGCTCTCGTGGGGACGTGGGTTGGACAGGAACGGCCCCTGTTTCTGCAAACGTCATCTCGCCGCCTTTGCGAAGCGGTACGGGAAGCCCCTCACGGGGCCGGAGATTGCGGCGGCGTTCCAGACGCGAACGCCGGAGAACCTTCCCATCCGCCAGGCGTTCGCCGACACGATCCGCGAATCACTCGTTGCGCTCGGCCGTCAGGTGCGTGAGGCGGTGGACAAGGTGGATCCCTCCATCCGTTTCGTCATCTGCGAATCAGCCGGCGCGGAGAAGGACGGCAATTCGCTGGTGCCTATCGCCCGCGCCTTTGCGGGCGGGACGCGCCCCGCCGTCCGCCCCCACGGCGCAATCTACGGCGCGGAGACGACCCCTGCCGCCGTGCCGGGCGCACTTTCGCACACGATGTGGACGCTGGAGCATCTCCCGAAGGATGTCGAGACATTCTACGAGGCCGACACCTATCCGCACAACCGTTTCTATTCCTCGGCGGCGCTGTTGATGGCGCAGGTGGCGGGAGCCATGATGATGGGGGCCGACGATTCGCTTCTCTACTGTCTTCAGTATCTTGATGATCCGCTGGAGGATCGCGGCTATGCCGAGGCGTTCAACGCCCTGAAACCGCGTCTGGCGTCTGTGCGCGACTTCCTGCGTACGCGGGAGGCACGGCTCGTCGGCGTGCGGTCGGTCTATCGTGCCGAAGATGTTTTCCTGACGAGGGGATTCGGCGAGGGACACGGTAAGGGGATCCTGAAACAGAACGCCTACATGCTGGCCAAATTCGGGCTGCCGTACACCACGCGTCCGGACGCGAAGGGCCCCGCACTCCTCATCGCATCCATCGCCGAGACGATGAGCGACGAGGAGATCCGTGCGCTTCTCGCGGGCGGCGTACTGATGGACGCGCCTGCGGCGGATCTCCTGACCCGGCGTGGCTTCGGATCTTTTCTGGGGGTGGATGTCGAAATGGCCAAGGAACGCCTGCCAATCATCGATGAGACGATCCTTCCCGCCGCCGGATGTGTCCGAAAGGGGCGGCATGTCAATGCGTTCTACATCCTGTTTGCGGGGACGGAGGGAACGGTCAGCCGGTTTGCCGTGCTGAAGCCGCATGAGGGGACGGAGGTCTGGAGCGAGTTCTCGGGCGTGGGCGGGAAGCTGGTGACGCCTTCGCTGACGTTCGCGCGGAACGCGCTTGGCGGACGTGTCGCCGTTCTCTCCGTTTCGCTCCTCGACAACCGTTCGTCGGGCCTCTACAATCTTCGCAAGCAGGAAATGCTGCGCAACCTGTTCTTGAAGCTGTCTCCCGACGGACTTCCGGTCTATGCGCTTGAGGCACCGGGCATCTGGCTTCTCGCGTCCGTCTCGTCCGATGGCCGCGAGATGCTGGTCATGGCGAACAACCTTTCCGGCGACGTGCGTGACAACGTGGAGCTGGCGTTCGGGGCGGCGTGGCGCGATGCACGGATTTCCCGCTTCGGCAAAGACGGATCGAAGATTCCGTTGGGGCGGACCGCGCCGCGCTGGAAGGTCCCGTTTGAGATGGGGCAGATGCTGCCGGAATTCCTGCTTCTGAAGCGCGAGACCGATAAATGAACCGGATCCTCAAGAACACCGCGACCGTCGGGGCGTTCACCGCGCTCTCGCGCGTTCTGGGGCTTGCAAGGGAGATGCTCCAGAGCCGCTTCATCGGGGCAGGCATGGAGCAGAGCGCGTTTACGTTGGCATTCGCGATCCCGAACATGGCGCGCAAGCTGTTCGGCGAAGGGGCGTTGACCGCCGCGTTCGTGCCGGTGTTCAAGGGGGAGGTGGAGGCGCAGGCGCTGGAAAGCGCGCGCCGCCTTGCCCGCGCCGTGATGACGATGGCGCTCCTGATGCTGGGCGCCATCGTGGCATTGGCCTTTCTAGGACTTGAGACGGTGGTGCATTTCCGCGTGGGGCTGGAGATGACGGAGCGCACGCTCCTCACGGTGCGGCTCGTCAAGACGCTTCTTCCGTACATGATCTTCATCTGTGGGGCGGCGTTCGGCATGGGGGTGCTGAATGCGATGGGACGCTTCAAGGCGTCGAGCGCCATGCCCTGTCTGCTGAATGTGTTCTGGATCGGCATCCTCGTGTGGATCTGCTTCCATCCCGATCTGAAGCTTGACCAGCGCATTCATCGCGTCTCGATGACGATTCTCGTGGCGGGCGCGGTGCAGATGGCGTTCATGCTCTGGTGCATGCACCGGGCGGGCGTCACGCCCGGCCTTACGCTGAAGGGGTGGGCGGACGAGAAGGTGCGCCTCGTGTGGAAGAACACCTCAATCGCCGCGATGGGTGCGGGCGCGGTGCAGATCAACTACATGCTTGACCAGGTTCTTGGCCAGATCGCCGCGCCATGGGCGGCGGGCGTGGTCGGCTATGCGGAACGGCTGATGGATCTGCCGCTTGGCGTGATCGGCGTGGCGTTCGGCACGGTGCTGCTGCCGACATTCTCGGGGCTGTTCGCGAAAGGGGATGTCGAGGGGGCGCGTGAGGCGTTCGTCTCGTCGTCGCGCCAGATGCTGTTCGTGATGGTGCCGGCGGCGGTTGGCCTTGGCGTGCTGGCGCCGGAGGTGACGACCGTGATCTACAAGGGCGGCGCGTTCGACGCGATGGCCGTGACGCGCGTTTCGCGCGCGGTCGCCGTGTACGCCGTGGGGCTGGGCTTCTTCGGACTTCAGAAATCGCTCGTGCCGTGGTTCCAGGCGCAGAACGATATGAAGACGCCGCTGCGCACTTCTGTGTACACGGTGTGCCTCAACGCGGTGCTGAACATCCTGGCCGTCTTCTGTCTCCCGGTGGAGTGGCGGCATGTGGGGCTGGCGGCTTCAACGACGCTTTGCGCGGGGTGCGGTTGCGTTCTCCTCGCCTATGCGGCTCGCCGCCGGAACGGCTCGCTCGGTCTGGATCGGCTGGTCGCCCCCGTCCTGAAGATGCTCTTCGGTTCGGCGCTCATGGCGGCGGCGCTCTTTGCCGTGAAGATGGGCGTGAAGGGACTGCCGATCTTCCGGCTGGCGCTCGCCATTGCCGCCGGTGCCGCCGTGTACTTCGGTGTGATGGCGGCGATGGGGCTTCGCTGGAGGCGCCGTCCTGTGGCGCGGTGACGAGACAATTTGCGCTCGACGGAATGCGCCGCGCGCCGTTTTGTGGTACAATACAGCCACTTTCACATTTAACGGAATTTTGAGATGCTCTATTGGCTTTCCTATCAGCTTGAGGACCTCTTCGGTCCTTTCCGCCTGCTGCGCTCACACGCGTTTTTGCTGGCCGTCGGCACGTTTTTGGCTTCGTTCTTCGTGTGGTACATGTTGCCGAAGCTCTGGCACCTGATGCCGCACGACCACGGCAAGGCGATTCTCGGCAAGGACGGCATGGTGTCGGCGGGGAAGCCGACGGGCGCGGGCGTGATCGTGACGCTGGTGGCGCTACCGGCGATCCTGATCGCGATGCCATTTTCGGTCTGCGATCTGGGCGTGCTGCTCTGTCTCTATGCCGCTATGGCATTTGGGTTTCTGGATGACGCTTCCACGGTGCCGTGGGGGCAACTCAAGAAGGGGCTTCTCGATGCGGGCGTTTCGATCGGCGCGGCCGTCTTCTTGTTTGCGGGGCATGGCGGCGACGTGTGGATGCCGTTCTTCAAGGGTGTGTGGACGGTGCCTTGGTGGCTCTACATCCCGAGCGCGGGATTCCTGATCTGGTTCACGATGAACGCCACGAACTGTTCGGACGGTGTGGATGGACTGGCCGGCTCGCTCACGCTCATTTCGCTCGTCTGTCTGGCGGCGCTTCTGTATCTCGTGATCGGCTACGCGCCCGTCGCCCGCTATCTGCTCATCCCCAACAATCCGCTGGCGGCGCGCTGGGCGATCCTGCTCATGACGGTGGTGGGGGCGCTGAGCGGCTACCTGTGGTGGAACGCCGAACCCTCCAAGGTGCTGATGGGTGATGCCGGAAGCCGTTTTCTGGGGATGCTCGTCGGCGTGGGCGTTCTCATCACGGGCAATCCGTTTCTTGTGTTCGCGTTCGCGCCGATTGTGCTCGTGAACGGGGGGGCTGGACTGGGCAAGCTCGTGCTGCTGCGGCTCTTCCGCAAGCTGGGTCTTGAGGTGCGTCCGCCGAGCGTCCTGCCGCCAGATCTTCAGGAACGCCAGAACATCTTCGTGCGGATGCTGCATGGTGTGCGCTTCCCGCTCCACGACCACTGCAAACGTGTGCTCAAGTGGTCCAACGCGCAGGTGCTCATGCGGTTCATGATTCTGCAGGCGTTTCTCACGCCGTTGCTGTTCATCCTGTTCATCAAGGTCCGTTGATGCGGAATGCTTGAACGGCTTCGCCACCGGTCCGCAATCGGTTAAAACGCCGATTTGCGCAAAATGCGGGTTTGTGGTATCATACGCGGCATTTGAAGGAGGAGTGGCTGAGTGGCTGAAGGCAGCGGTTTGCTAAATCGTCGTACGGTCTAATCTCCGTACCGGGGGTTCAAATCCCCCCTCCTCCGCCAGTTGAGAGTTGAGTGATGCTCCAGCATAAAACAATCCCCGTCGGCTCCTACTGCGTCAACTGCTCGATTCTTTGGCAGGGGACGGATGCCCTCATCGTCGATCCCGGACAGGATGCCGATCTCATCGTTTCATTCCTCTCAGACCGCGGTCTTGCGCCGCAGGCGATCCTTTTCACGCATGGACACTTCGACCACATTGGTGGATTGCCGGGTCTTCTCGCGAAGTATCCTGATTTGCCGGTCTATGCGCATCCGTCGGATGGACCGATGTTCGGGCACCCGATGAACCAGATGCCCCCCGAGTATCCGCGCGTGGCGAAGCCCGCCAACCTGCGCGACATCCGCGAGGCACCGGCGGCGTTCCCCGGTTTCGCGTTCCAGGTTCTTGAGACGCCCGGTCATACGCCCGGCAGCGTGTGCCTGAAGTTCGGCGATCTTCTGCTTTCCGGCGATACGCTCTTCGCGGGTTCGTGCGGACGGACGGACTTCCCCGGCGGCAGCATGGCGGCCATGCGTCAGTCGCTCGCTGCGCTCGCCACGCTCCCGCCCGAGACGACCGTAGTGCCGGGGCATGGCCCTGCGACCACGATTGGGACGGAAGTGGCGACGAATCCGTTCATGGAGTGATAAGCGTGGACTCCGGATCTGGTGGAGCTTCTGTATTCAGAAGGGCGTTCGCCGACTCAATGCCTGTCATGGCCGGCTACGGCACGATGGGCTTCGCGGCAGGAGTCCTGCTCGCGGTGCAGGGAGGCCTTTCGCTTCCCGCGCTTTGGGCGGCGCTTTCGAGCGCGCTTTTCATTTCGGGACCGTTGCAGTATCTTTTCGTGGACTGGGTTCGCACGTCGCTCGCGCTCGGCAGCGTGCTGTTCATCGTCGTTTGCATGAACCTCCGCTACGCGCTCTACGGGCTGTCCCTGATCGAAACGTTCCGAGAGGCGCGCCTCGGCACGCGTCTCTACCTGATCGCCGGCATTACCGACGAGACGTATGCGCTGGAGGTCGCCTGCCGTCTGCCGCCCGCCGCAAAGCGCCGCTACTGTCTGTACCTCACGGTCCTCGACCATTTCTACTGGGTGGCGGGCGTGACGCTCGGCGCGCTCGCGGGCGGGTCGCTTACGGTGCCGGCGGACGGCATCGACTTTGCGATGACGGCGCTCTTTCTGGTGATCCTCACCGACCAGTGCCGCGACCGGCGGAACCGGATGCCGGCGCTTGTCGGCGGCATCGCGGCGGTGGGTGTGTTCGCCGTGCTGGCGGCTTCCCTCGGTGTGGCGGCGGCGCGGATGGACATGCTCATCCCCACAATGGCACTCATGGTGACGGCGCTTCTGGCGTTGCGGAAACGCCTTGAAGGCGGGGCTGATGGAGGGAGGTCCGCATGACGGGATGCAGTATGCGCTACCTTGTGGTCCTGATTGTCGCCGTCGGGGCGCTCTCGTGGCTCATCCGCGCGCTGCCGTTCCTGCTGTTCGGACGAAGCGGCGAACCGCCGAAACTGGTCGTCTATATCGGACGCGTCCTCTCTCCGGCGGCGATCGCGATGTTGGTGGTTTATTGCTACGCCGGCTACGTGCGCGACCGTCCGCCCGCCGAGCATCTTGGGATGTTGGCGGAGTTTGCCGCCGGCGCGGTCACGGTGGCGCTCCACTGGCGCTGGAGAAGTCCGCCGCTCTCCATCGCCGCCGGCACGATCCTCTATATGATTCTCGTCCGTCTCTTCTAACACAGTTGTCATCCGTCTCTCACCCCTTACCCCCTCACCCCTAATGAGCAAAAAACGCTATCCACCACGCATCCCGCGCATCGCCCATGGATTCCGCGCCCAGGAACTCCGCAACGTGCCGCGTGGCGCGTGGTGGGTCAAGCGCTGGCTCCAGGCGATCGAGGCGATGCGGTTGGGCGCGCGCGCCGGACGCGGGAAGGTCTATGCCGAGCAGGGACAGGTCACGTCGCTGCGCGTGACGGGTTCGCATGTCGAGGCGACGGCGCTGGGGAGCCGGCCCGATCCGTATCAGGTGAAGATCGACTTCGCGCCGCTGCCGCAGACCGCGGCGGGATTTCAGGATGGTATCGGGGCGATGGCGTTCGGGCGCATCCTCGCGGGCGAGATGCCCTCGACCGTCGAGGAGTTCTTTTCGCTGAAGGGTCTGTCCCCCTATCCGACGTTGGGAGTGGATCGTTTTTGGTGCAGTTGCCCGGACTGGTCGAAGCCGTGCAAGCATATCGCCGCCGTGCTGTATCTTTTGGGCGATGCCCTCGTGCGCGATCCGTCGTTGCTGTTGCGCCTGCGTGGTGTGACGCTTGCGGATGAGGCGGCGTCCAGTGCGGAAATGCCGCTTCCGCTTTGGAAAGGTTCGGCCCGCCTCTCTGATGCGTTGGCGAAGATTTACCGCCGTACCGGCATCATCTGAGCGAAAACTGTTCGGTTCCAGATTGTCAAAATAGGAAGGACAGTCTCCCGTCGTCGCCCTTGAGCGGATTGCGTTGCCGCGCTAAGAAAACCCTTTGAAATAGGGCGGAACAGACCCTTTGAGATAGCTTGGGCTAATAATTTTCGAGAAAGTTGTAAAAATTTTTTTACAAATTTTTTACAAATTTTTTACAATCTTTTTACAATTCCTTTACAACTTTTTTTCTTCGCTTTGTTATCTTTTTGGGCGTCAAGGGCAATAGGCGTTCGCTTGGCCGGGTGGCCGGCGCGCAAGATTTCCCAGACGCAACGAAAGGAACAGAGTGATGAAAGAAAACATGATAGCGGTCGGCAGCTACCTGTTTGCGGGGCTGCTCTCCTTCGCCCTGCTGGTGGCGGCGGCGAAATACCTGAACGAAGATCCGTCGGTTCCCGTGACCGCCGCCTCGCAGGACGCGGCGACTCAGTCCGTGAACGAAGGAAAGTGAGGAGGATGCCATGAACGAAACGAATGAAACCCGCAAGACGTTTGACATCCGTCCCTGCTACACCTGCTGCCACCCCAATGCCAAGGGCACTGGGAGCACCGTCAGGTTCGAGCTGCACCCGGCGCATGACACGGTGGAGGGCTCGGTGTTCATCACCTTCGCTACCCAGAAGACGATAGGGTCCTACGAGAATGGGCAGCGCATTCTGCCGACCTTCGACTGGGCCAATCGCGTGACGGTGCGGCTTTCGCTGAACGAGGTGGCGCAGATGCTGGAGGTGTTCCGTGGCTATCGCGAGAAGATGTGCGACGGCAACGGCCTCTTCCACCGCACGGCCAAGGCCAACACGATCATCACGCTGGAGCATCGCCTCGAACCGACGCCCGCCTACATGCTGGGTGTGTCGCGGAAGGATGTGGAGGGAGAACTCAAGCGGATCAACGTCTTCCTGTCGATGCCGGAGACGATCGTACTCTCCGAGGCGCTCGCGAGCGGCATGCTCTACATGGCCTTCGGCGTGCCGAAGGTGATTGTTCGTCCGCCTAAAGACGAACCGGCCGAAGGGCAGACCGAGGAGCAGACCACGGAACAGAAGGCGCTGAAGGATGTGGCATGAGGATCTATCCGGCGAGTGATACGCCCCTCTCCGAGCGGCATGTGCAGGCGATCTGGTACGACTCCACCCTGCGCCCGTCCACCCTCCGCACCGTTCGCGGCGGCGAACTGCGGGTCGTGGATCCCGGCGTATGGAATCTGGAGGCGGGACCGGATTTCCGCCGTGCCGTTCTGGAGGTGGGGCGCGATCGGCGTCGCGTGGAGGGCGATGTGGAGATTCACATGCGGCCGTCCGACTGGACCTCGCACCGTCACAGCGAGAACAGCGACTATGCGCGCGTGGTCGCGCATGTCACCTGGTATCAGGGCGATCCACCGCGCGACCTGCCGCCGCGCTGCCTCTCCGTCTGTCTCGGGGACTTCCTGCGCGCGCGCAACGACTTCTCGCCCGACGAGATCGACCTTGCCGCCTATCCCTACGCGAAACTCCCGGCGAACGCCTGTCCGTGCGAACGCTTCTTCGGGCGGAATCCCGACTACGGGATCGAAGTGCTGCGTGCGGCGGGACGTCGACGTCTTGAGATCAAGGCGCGCCGTCTTGTCGCCCGCATCATGCGCACCGGTGATCCGGAGCAGGTGTTCTACGAGGAGATGCTGGGCGCGTTCGGCTACGCGAAGAACACGGTTCCGTTCCGTGCGCTTGCGGAGCGGCTTCCGCTCCGTGAACTTCCCGCCACCGAAGCGGCGGCGTACGAAGCGCTGATCTGCGTGGCGGAACTGGAGGTGGCGGCGCGCCATCCCTGGCGACGCGCGAACGTCCGTCCGAACAACACACCCGAACGCCGCATGGCCGACATCGCCGCCATTTTCACGGGCGGCAAACCGCGCCATCTCGGGGCGTGCCACTTTGCCGTCCTGCTGGCGAACGTGATCGTGCCGTTCGCGCTGGCGCGCGGTGCGTTGCGCGAGCCGCCGCCCTGGCTGCCGCCGGAAGGGTTGAACGCGACGACCCGTCTGGCGGCGTTTCGGCTGTTCGGACGCGACCAGAACCCCGCGCTCTACGCCACCAACGGCGTGCTGTTGCAGGGGCTTGAGCAGATACACCGCGACCATTGCCTGTCGGCGCAACCGGATTGTGCCGGCTGTGGACTCGTCCAGGCGTTGGAAGCTGACTGTTGTAAGAAAGAAAAGGAGTGAAAGATGGGAAACGCTTTGAAACTGGCCAAATGTTATTCGGGTGCTGTCGCCGGCGTGCGGGCGCGCACCGTGGAGATCGAGGTGTGCGCCTCGAGCGGATCGCCGCAGTTTGCGATTGTCGGTCTGCCCGACACGGCCGTGAAGGAGGCGAAGGACCGCGTCTCCACAGCCATCTCGAACTCCGGCTTCGCGAGACCCGAAACGAACATCACCGTGAACCTTGCCCCGGCCGATGTGCGCAAGGAGGGACCGATCTACGATCTTCCGATCGCGGTATGCCTTTTGGCCGCCGCGGACAAGGTCAAGTGTCGCGACCTCGCCGAATGGGCGCTTGTCGGCGAGCTGGCGCTCTCCGGCGAAGTGCGGCGCGTGCGCGGCGTGCTGCCGATTGTGATGGAGATGCGGCGCATCGGGAAGAAGGGGGTGCTGGTGCCGGTGGAGAACGCGGAGGAGGCCGCTGTGGTGGACGGAATTTCCGTCTATCCCGTGCGGACGCTGCGCGAGGCCATCGCGTTCCTGCAGGGGAACCTGTCGATCATGCCGGTCTTTGCGGACCTGTCGCGTCTTGTGCTGGCGGGACGGGATACCGGGGATGACTTTGCGGATGTGAAGGGACAGGATTTCGCCAAGCAGGCGATTGAGGTAGCGGTCGCCGGTGGACACAACCTGCTGATGATCGGCTCGCCGGGGTGCGGCAAGACGATGCTCGCCAAGCGCATTCCGTCGATCCTCCCACCGCTGACCGTTGAGGAGGCGCTCGAGGTGACGCGCATCCATTCCGTTGCGGGCGTTCTCCGTCCAGGTGAACCGCTGATGGTTCATCGACCGTTCCGTGCGCCGCACCATACGGCCTCGACGGCAGGGCTTCTGGGCGGCGGCACCCATCCACAGCCGGGTGAGGTTTCGCTGGCGCATCGTGGTGTCCTCTTCCTTGACGAGATGCCCGAGTTCAGCCGAAACGCCCTTGAGGTTCTGCGTCAGCCGTTGGAGGATGGACACGTCGCCATCTCCCGCGTGGCGGGAACCTGCGACTATCCCAGCCGGTTCATGCTGGTGGCGGCGATGAACCCTTGCCCCTGCGGCTATTTCGGCGACGAGCATCATCAATGTCGGTGTTCACGCACGAAGCGTCTGGAGTACCGCAACCGCGTATCGGGTCCGCTGTTGGATCGCATCGATATCCAGATAGAGGTCGCGCCCGTCTCCTACGACATGCTCTCGCAGTTGCCGACGGGTGAGACCTCGGCCACGATCCGAGAGCGCGTGATGCGCGCGCGCGCCGTCCAGGCTGAACGGTTCGCGGATGATCCCGACGTATTCTGCAACGCCGAGATGCGTTCGCGTGACATCGTCCGCTACTGTCGGCTTGACGCGAAGACGCAGCAGGCGCTGCGGAACCGGCTGGAGCAGCTCGACCTTTCGGCGCGGGCGTACGACCGCGTGCTGAAGGTGGCACGTACCGTCGCGGATTTGCGCGGGGCCGAGACCGTCTGCGACGAGGACATCAACATGGCGGCCCGCTGGCGCACCTTAGACCGGAACTATTGGATCTAAAATGTTCTGGCGGCAAAACAGATCCGGCCTCTCCGTTGCGATTCTCGCGGTCTCGCTCATCGGCGGCGAGGCGTTGGGCTTTGCCCTGCCGGACATGGCGGATCTGTGGCCATGGATTGGATTTCTGGCACTCCAGATGATCGCGGCGATGGTGGGATGGCGTCTTACGCAGTTGCGCTGGCTGACGGTGGCGCTGATCGGTCTTTCCCTCGCGTGGCGGTCGGAGGCGGCACGCCTTGCGGTGGAGGCGCGGGCGCACACGCTGGGTGACGACGGTCTGCCGCCGGCGTATGATCTCACGATTGAAAGCGGGGTGGCTTGTCGGGGACGTTCGTCCGAAGGTGGCAAGATATTCTCGTTTCGGTCATCCCTCGGAAATATTCCGGTGCGGGTTGTCGTCAAGAGAAATCGCGAAGCGGCAGTACCATCGTTCGGCGAACGCTGGTGCTGCCGCGGTTGGCTCACGCTTCGGAAGTCTGCGACGAGCCGCTATGCGTGCCGGACGCTTTGGGTGATGGAGAACGGCTGGATGGAACGGAAGGGGGCGGTGCGGTGTTTTGTGGCACGTCGGATGTACCGACGGCTGTCAAACGCCTTCGCCCGCTATGCGGGGACGGGGCTTGGATGGAACGCCGAACTGTCATCGCTCAACAAGGCCATGCTCCTCGGGCGGCGTGGCGAGGTGAACGCGTCGCGCCGCGAACTGTTCGCCATGGCCGGAACGATGCATGTCTTTGCGATTTCGGGACTTCACGTGATGCTTGTCGCTGGCCTGATGAGTCTGCTGCTGTCGAAGACGGGGCTTTCGCCTGCGCTCCGCTCGGCCTGTGCGCTGCCGCTTCTGGCGGCGTACGTGATGCTTTCCGGCGCACGGCCGAGCGCCGTTCGGGCGGCGCTGATGATGGGGCTCTGGTTGGGTGCGGGACTGTTTGGACGGAAATCGGATTCCCTCGCGTCATGGGGCGTGGCCGCGTTCCTTGTCTATGGACTCGACCCCGCCCACGTGTTTGATGCTGGATGTGCGTTATCGTTCGCCGTGATGCTGGGGATTGTCCTGTGGATCCGCTGGACGTCCGCGTTCGCGTCGCCATTGGACGGATTGCTCCGCCTCGCGGCGCAGGCGCAGACGTTGGGAGAGGAGGAGCGGAAGAAGTTTTTCCTGAAGTGGTACTTTCGCGGAATGTGGGTGTTGGGGGCGCTCGGGATATCCTTTGCGGCCTGGATCGCCAGCACACCGATCGCGGCGCGGATCTTCGGACGGATTACGGTTGGCGGCATTTTGGCGAATGTTGTCGTAGTGCCGTTGGCGACGGTGTCGGTGGTGTTAGGTGTTGCGGGCACGGTGGCGTCTTCGGTTGCGGTGCCGTTGGGTGCGTTCTTCAACAATCTTGCGGCGGGATGCATACGGTTGATGGAGTTGCTGTCGGAATGGGTTGTGTGGTGCCCGGGTGCTTCCTTTGAGACGCAGGCCTGGAGTTGGCGCGATTGCGGAATCTGGTATGTCGCTTGGATTGCGTTTTTTGCGGTGCTGTCGCGGAACCTGCCGCGCAAGGAATGGATTCCTGTCAAAACCTGGGAATAGAAGGAAAGGAGTAGAACATGCTGTTCTGGAAACGCAAAAAAAAGAATGAACAAACGACGACCGTCCCGCCGAAATGTCTCGGCGTGGCGCGGGGACAGTGGGGCGAGAACGTGGCGGCGGACTACCTGACAGGACAGGGCTGGCGCATCCTCGAGCGCAATGCGCGACCGTGTCGACGGGACCGGCGTTGTGAACTGGATATCGTCGCATTCATACCGTCGTCGTCGCAGGTGGTGTTTGTGGAGGTCAAGACGCATCGGCGGCATTCGGCCTGGGCGCATCGGCTTTGGGCCGTGGATCGCCGGAAGAAGCGCAATCTTCTCCGCGCGAGTGCGAACTGGCTGATGCGCCGCCGCTGGCACGGGAACTGTCGGTTTGACGTGATCGAGATCTACGGTACGGCAGACGCCGCCACGCCGCCGGAGATCGACCACGTGACGAACGTCCCTCTCTTCCCACCCAACTGGCGTTTCTGGTGATGCGTAAGATTGGATTCTTGTCGGGGAAGGTGGGATTTGGTAAAATGGGCGGAAATTTTAAGAACCATCAGGGATGACGATAGCAGGATGAAGCAGATACCCGGTTGCGGCGAATATGAATTGAGATGGAAGGGCGACCCCCTTGCCGTCTCGTTGACGTTGGATTCGCCCCGGCAAGGACGCGCCGTATTTCGGACGGATGTGGGGGGCGAATGGACGGATCTTCCGATGTCCGCGACGGCTCCCGGTGCGTTTGCCGTGACGGTTCCTTTGGAGAATGTCGGCGTGTTCGATGGGAAGTGTTGCTTCTTTCCAGACGGTTCCTCCGTGCCGGAATGGCCGCAGGGTGGCAATCTTCGCATCAAGGTCGCGCCCGCCGCCACGCGCCGCGCCAACGCCATCTACACCGTGTTCCCTCGCCAGTTCGGTTCCTTTCGCGCCGTTCGCCGCCAGCTTGGCCACATCATGGATGTGATGGGCTTCCGTATCGTTCAGACGCTTCCGCCGTTCCCGGTACCGACGACTTACGCCGTGATGGGAGAGTATGGTTGTCCGTTCGCGGCGACGGATTTCCGGTCGGTGGATCCGTCTCTCGCAGAGTTCGACCGCTGCACTACGCCGCTCGACCAGTTCCGCGAACTTGTCGATGCCGTCCATGCGAAAGGCGGACAGCTTTTTATCGACCTTCCCGCCAACCATACGGGCTGGGCCAGCACGCTCCAGACGCACCATCCCGAATGGTTCCGCCGCCAGCCAGGTGGCCAGTTCATCTCGCCGGGCGCTTGGGGCGTGGTGTGGGAGGATCTCGTCGAACTCGACTATGCGCACGAGGCGCTGCGCGACTACATGGCCGAGGTGTTTCTCTTCTGGTGCCGGCAGGGCGTGGATGGCTTTCGCTGTGATGCAGGCTACATGATTCCGGCGGCGGCGTGGGAGGTGATCGTGCAGCGCGTGCGCGAACAGTATCCCGATACCGTGTTTATGCTCGAAGGTCTGGGAGGTCCCCTTGCGGTGACGGATCGCCTGCTGGCGGAGACGGGACTCGACTGGGCGTACTCCGAGATTTTCCAGACCTACGATCGCCGCCAGTTTGAGCAGTACCTTCCGGCGGCGAACGTGCGTGCGGAGCAGTATGGCGCGCTCGTCCACTTCGCGGAAACTCACGACAACGACCGGCTCGCACGCGGCGGACAGACCTACGCCCGTCTGCGTGTGGCGCTTGCGGCACTGCTGAGTCATCAGGGCGCGTGGGGCATCACGAATGGCGTGGAGTGGTTCGCCACCGAGAAGATCGACGTACACGGAAAGAACGACCTGAACTGGAATGCCGCCGAGAACATGGTCGATCTCATCACCGCGCTGAATCGGCTTGTCGCCGATCATCCTGCGTTTGCGGGTCGGTCGCATCAGGAACTCATTCAGTGCGGCGGTGGGAACTTCCTCGCTGTGCTGCGCACGTCCGCTTCGGGACGGCTTCTGGTTCTCGCCAATCTCGATTGCGGCAATTCCGTTCAGGCACACTGGGATGGGAATAAGTTCCCGGAAGGAGAATGTCGCGATCTGCTGAACGAACGCGCGTTCGAACTTCGTCAAGGCGTGACGCTCGGCCCCGGCGAGTTTTTGTGTTTGGAGAAGGTGGAAGAGAGGAAGATTGGAGGAGTGGAGGATTCGGGGATTGGAGGATTGGAAAACTCGGGACTCGAAACTCGAAACTCAAAACTCAAAACTAAAAACTGCATCACCTGGCACTGGCCGGAGGATGCGCGGCGCGAGGTGTGCATCCCAGACGGCATGGGGCTTCACATCGACTCGCCGCATCCCTATCGTGCGTTGATTCTCGAGGGGGAACGTGCGTTTCCGTCGCTGCCGCGGTATGAGGGTGACGGTTCACGTGCGCGGCGTCTCACCTTGGAGATGGCGGTGTTTACGCCGGAAGGCGTTGAACGCGTGCGCGCGCCGCTTCTCGTGCTGCCGCCGCTTGAACGTGCCCGCATGAAACTCGCCGTCACCGGCGAGGAGATCCGTCGCGATGCCACGCTGCGCACCTGCCTCTCCAATGGGGCCGGCGCGGATGCGTTCCTGCCGCTTAGATGGGGCGAGATCCGTTCGCAGTACGATTCGCTTTTCTCGGCGAACCCGAATCCGGCGTGTCCTTCGGACCGGGTCGTGGTCTGGACGCGTTGTCGCGCGTGGCTCCAGTATCAGGGCTATTCGCACGCAATCGACGCCGACTCCGCCGAGAGCTTCCGCGCGGATCCCGCCGGACGCTTCGCGGAATGGCGCTTTACCGTTCCAGCAGGCATGGGGCGTTCCGTTCCGTTCTCGTTCCGTCTTGAGCTCGCGCCCGGCACGAACGCGGCGCGCCTGACGGTGCGGCGCTGCGACGATGTAGCGGAGGGCTTCAACGAACGTGTGCGCGTCGTGTTCCGTCCGGATCTGGAATGCCGCAGCTTCCACGATGTCACGAAGGCCTATCGCGGCGAGGCGGCGATCGCCGCCAACATTGCGGCCCATGTGAAGTTCGAGGTGCACGGCGGCGAGATGCATGAGGAGCCGCAGTGGTCGTATTCCGTTTCGCATCCCGATGAAGCCGAGCGCGGACAGGAGCCGACCGGTGATCTCTATTCGCCGGGATGGATTTCGTGCCACTTCCGTCCGGGCGATGTGGCGGCGCTTGTCTGCCGCTACGAGAACGCCGCGGGATTTTCAGGAGAGATTGAAACGATTCCGTCGGACGAAGCGGCCTCGGATGTGACGCTGGTGGAGGGACTCGCGTCAGCGCTGGATCTGTTCCTCGTCCGCCGTGGCGACAACAAGACGGTGATTGCGGGCTACCCGTGGTTCCTCGATTGGGGACGCGACACCTTCATCTTTCTGCGCGGTGCGATTGCGGCGGGGCGGCTGGATGACGCCGAGAAGATTCTGGCGGCGTTTGCGGTGTTTGAGGAGCATGGCACGTTGCCCAACATCATCCACGGCGAGACGGCGGGGAACCGCGACACCGTGGATGCGCAGCTGTGGTTCGCGCTCTGCGTGAAGGAGTGGGCGGAGAAGGCCGGCCGGCGGCGCAAGTCGGTCGCCTCCTTGCGTCTCTTCAAAGAGACGGTGGCTTCGATCGTCGAGAACTACGCGAAGGGGACTCCCAACGGAATCCGCATGGACGAGGTGTCGGGTCTCGTATGGACACCGTCGCACTTCACATGGATGGATACGAACTATCCCGCCTGCACGCCGCGCTGCGGCTACCCCGTCGATATTCAGGCGCTGTGGATTGCCGCGCTGCGTTTTGTGGGCGGACGCTGGAAGACACTTGCGGACAAGGCAGCGGAAAGCGTGGTGAGTCTCTTCGCGGGAGCGAACGGTTTTGCCGATTGTCTGGATGCCTGGAACGGCGAGCCGGCGGCGAAGGCGCGACCGGATTTCTCGGTGCGCCCGAACCAGCTGCTGCTCGTTACGCTGGGCGCGCTGCCCGCCGACGATTCCCATGTGTCCGCGATCCTTGATGCCTGTGAACGTCTGCTGGTGCCGGGCGGCATCCGTTCGCTTGCCGCCGGCGATCCGAAGTATCGCGGACGCTATGAGGGCGCTGAGGATACATGTCGCAAGCCGGCGTACCACAACGGAACGGTGTGGGCGTGGCCGATGCCGATGTTCGCCGAAGCGGCGGTGAAGTGTGGGCGGCTCACGCGCGCGCAGGCGGGTTCGTTGCTGGCGGGCGTGGTGGAGAATCTCAACACGAACTGTCTCTGCCACGTTTCGGAGATTGCCGATGGCGATGCGCCGCATGCCCAGAGGGGGTGTAGAGCCCAGGCCTGGAGCGCGTCAGAATTTTTACGAGTGCTCTTGACAACGGATAGCGGTTTATGATTTAATACGCGCATTCACCTCAATAAGGCAATGAGTAACTTGATCGACAAACTGTTTCAGGGTCTGTTTTTCGTCATCTTCGGCGCGATCGTCGTGACCGGGTTGATGATTACGCTGCCGAAGTATCGCCAGGCCGCCGGGCTTGAGCAGGAGAAGGCGGAGCTTGATCGTCGCATCGATCTCAAGAATCAGGAGATCGCCGCGGTGCGCGAGAAGCAGAACCGTTTCCGGACGGACCGTGAGTTCGTTGAGGGACTTGCGCGCGAGAACCGTCGCGTGTTCCCGGGCGAGCTCGTGTTCCAGTTCGACAACTGAGGGTTTCGGCGTGGCCCGGTTCGCGCGTTTTCTTGCGGCCGTGCTGTGCTTCCCGCTGGTGTGGGCGTTGTGCCTCACCTTCGTTGATTCATTTTTTCTGGTGTCCGGTCCGTCCGAAGGATTGTTCTCGGCGGAGGCGATTGCGCTGTTCTCGGGTCTCGTCGCCTTTCTGGCGCTCTGGCCGTTCGTGCCGGATCCGGTGCGGTTCTATGTGTTGGGGCATGAGTTGACGCATGCGGTGGTGGGGCTTGCGTTTGGTGCGCGCGTCTCTAACCTGAAGGTGGGGGCAAAGGGTGGCAGCGTGCAGCTCACGAAGTCGAATGTGTGGATTACGCTGGCACCTTATTTCCTGCCGTTCTGGACGATGGTCGTGGTGCTGCTGGCCCTTGCCGTCAGGGGCGTGATGCATTTCACGCATCCCGGCGCACCGTTCCCCGCGCCTTGGGCCTGGATGTTCGCCGTGGGGTTCACCTGGTGCTTCCATGCCTGCTTCACGATCCGGTCGCTGATGCAGACGCAACCGGATGTGCAGGAGTACGGACGCGTGTTCTCCTGGACCTTCATCCTGATCTGCAACATCGCCGGCGTGCTGCTGTGGATCGTCTGCACAACCGACGTCTCCGCTTCCGCCCTTGCCGCGCAATTCGGATCTCGTACCGTTGCGGCTTACCGCGCGGTTGCGTCCGTCGGTCGATTGGTTTTTCACGAAACGAAATTCACAGAGGATGAATGACAGGAACGGGAGAGATCTTATCAAGTCGGCATTGGTTGCACCGCTGATGGGGTGGCAGGCTTGGCGACCTCTCGTGTTTTGCAGGGAAGCTTCGCACATGGTATAATGTAGGCATTTCAAATAGGAGGAAGGTCGATGAAAACGAATGATGGATTGTCGCAGATGCGGTTTGATGGGATTTCCCGGAAGGGGTTCTTTGCGGGCGCGTTTGCCGCCGCCGCGTCCATGGGCGTGCGTGCCGCGCCGCCTGCCCCTGGCAAGATACAGGGTTTCAACGAATCGTTCGAGACGAAGACCGAAGGGCCGTGGGAACCTTTCAGCGACAGGAAGGTGCGCGTTGGCATCGCCGGGTATGGCGCGTGCCGCTTCGGCGCCATGTTCTCCTTTCAGGATCATCCAAACGTCGAGGTGGTCGCCGCCACCGACCTTGACCCGGAGCGCTGCCAGAAGCTTGCGAAGGTTGTGCACGCGAAGCGCACCTATCCCTCGGCTGAAGAGATGATTGACAAGGAGGGCGCGAACATGGACGCCGTGTTCATCGCGACGGACGCCGCGAGCCATGCCGATCTTGTCCTGCGCGCGCTCGACAGGGGCTACCATGTGGCGAGCGCCGTTCCCGCCCTGCTGGGCGAGCGTCAGCTCGACCGTGCGCCGATGCTGGTGGAGGCGGTGCGGAAGTCCGGCCGCGTCTATACGCTCTTTGAGACGACGGCGTTCCGTCCGCAGGCGGTGGCCATGCGCCGGATCTACGAGGCGGGCGGGTTCGGAATGCTTGCGTACACCGAGGGCGAATACTTCCACCACAGCATCGGGAAGGGGTCGGTGGGTTCGTACAAGGAGTGGCGTATCGGACTGCCGCCGCAGTATTATCCCACGCACTCCAACGGCTTCTACACTTGTGTCACGCACGGACACTTCACGGAGGTGAACTGCGTGGGCATCCCGGACGACGATCCCATCTACAAGGAGCGGAAGAATCTCTACCAGAATCCGTTTCGGAGCGAGATCGCCTTCTTTCGAACGAGCGAGGGCGGTAGCGCGCGCATGACCGTGGCGTGGGGACTGCCCGGCTACAGCGGCGAGCTGGGGCGCTGCTTCGGCACGAAGGGCTGTTTCCGCAATGACCGCTACGCTGGCGACAACGCGCTCATCAAGGGCGTGAAGACCACGCGCGAGGGATTGCCGCCCGGCATGGTCAACAACGGCCACCATGGCGGCTCGCATCCATACCTGACCGACGACTTCCTGCGCGCCATCCTCGTGCCGGGACACAAGGTGTGCGTGGATGTGGCGACGGCGCTCAACACCACCGTAGCTGGGGTCTATGCGCACCTGAGCGCGCTGAAGGGCGGCGAAACGCTGAAGGTGCCTTCCTTCTCCCTGTGATCCTCGAGACGGATAGGGGTGAAGCAATAGATTGCTCGCGTGGCTTTCCCACCGTATCGTTTGCGTGAAGGAGTGTGAGGCGGCGAGCAGCCGTAGCCGCCGCCCGTTCAGTCAGTAGGGCGGAAGCTTTCCGGAGCAAGCTTAAGTGCTTTCCGCCGCCTATCAAGATGCGGTCCCTCCTGTGGCCAGCCGGCAACCCGCCTGTGGCCAAACAGATTCTGCCTGTGGCCAATTTAAATTCCCTATGTGGACAGGCATGCGTGTTGGCGTCAAAACTCAGTAGAGTTGACGCAAAAACAGATATGATTTGACGCAAGAACGCTATTCACTTGACGCCAAAACTTGTTTTAGGTCAAGGCCGACTCCCATTTGTCCCGAGAGAATGTCACTTTTGGTCACAGAGAACATCCCTTTGGATCATGGATAGGGGCACTTTTGCCAGAGGATGTGTGAGCGGCGGCAATTGTGTGAAGAGGGACTCTCACAATCCCGTTAAAAATTGACGGCTGTTAGGTGCCGAGCATCGGGTGAACACCTATCGAGACTGATGCGTGGCGTCCGTTCCGCGTTCGGGCCGAATTGTATTTTTCCATGCCGATTCTCTCAGGTGGAAGTGTCATTTTCCCGCCCATAACTTTTTTTCAGAGGAGGTATGCGCGATAAGGCGGGTTTTGATATACTACATAATTCTTTTTGGAGTAATA
>CACZCD010000029.1 GCA_902779565.1 uncultured bacterium
CAGCAGAACTGCGGAATTGGGCACGCTATGAAATTCGAGGAAAATCTGGCGAAGCTTGAAGCGATCGTCTCGGAGATGGAGGGCGGCAAGCTCTCCCTTGACGACATGATGAAGCGCTTCGAGGAGGGCAAGAAGCTTGTCGCCTCCTGCACGCAGGAGCTTGAGGCCATCCGGCAGAAGATCGAGAAGGTCGTCTCCGGCACGGCGGAGCCACCGCAGGTGGAGCCAATGGATATCGTATGACAAAAGACATCAAAGTCCAGGCCAAGGCCGACTACATCGCCTCGCTGTCGCACGCTTCGCCCGTCGCGGCAATTGAGGAGCTCGTATGGAACGCGCTGGACGCCGACGCGCGCGAGGTCAAGATCGACATCGTCCAGAACGCGCTCGGCGCCGTCGAGGCGGTGCGCGTCTCGGACGACGGGGCGGGCGTGGACGTCGACCGCATCGACGCCACGTTCGGCGGTCTCGGCGGCAGCTGGAAGAAGGAGCGGGCGACCACGTTTGGTCTGCGCCGTCGCCTGCACGGACGGCATGGGCGCGGCCGCTTCAAGGCCTTTGCGCTCGGGGCCCACGTCGAATGGCGGACCACGCGTGCGGAGCTCTCCGGCGGAGTGGAGCAGGCCTCGCCCCTGAAGTCGCATGTGATCTCCGGCGATCTGCAGGAACCGGGGCTCTTCCGCGTGGAGGAGACGACGCCGGGCTTCGCCACGGGCACGGAGGTCTATGTAACCAACGTGCGCCCGTCCGTCGATGCCCTCACCGCCGCCGATACGGTCGTTCCGCTTTTGGCGGCGAAGTTCGCGCTCTACCTGAAGGCCTATCCGAACGTCCGCATCTATTTCTCCGGGATTCCGGTCACGCCCGTGATCGTCCGGAAGGCCGTCACGGACTATCGTCTGCAGCTGCCGTCCGGCGCCGAGGCGAAGCTTGAGGTGATCGAATGGCGGCGGCGCTTCGTGGGGTCGGGCCGGATCGTCTTCTGCGGGAAGGACGGCTTTGCGCTGCACGAGCAGCCGGCCGGCGTGCGCACGGGGGCGGCGTTCAGCTTCACCGCGTACATCGTTGCGCCGCGTCTTGCGGAGCTGAACGCCGAGAACATGCTTGTGATGGACGAGCTCAACCCGGAGACGCGGGCCTACCTCGACGCGGCGCGCCGGACCCTGCGCGACCATTTCCGCGTGCGGGCGGCGGAGGCCGATGCCTCGCGCGTGGAGGAATGGATCCGGGAGGGGAGCTATCCCTTTGCGAAGGACGACACGAGCGACGCGCGCCGGCGCTTCGATGCCGCCGTGGATGACATGCGCGCCAATCTGGATGGCTTTGACGCCTATCCCGCGCGTGAACGTAAGTATCTGTTCGGGCTCCTGAAATCCGTCCAATGAGGTGTTTGACATGACGTTCCGCTTCCTCGTCCTTCCGCTTGCGCCGCTGTTTGCCCTTTCGAGCAACCTGTGGGAGGAGCTGTCGGATGCGGCGGGCCTCATCATCGCGGCCCTCTTCATCCTCGCGGGCGGACTGATCGGCTTCGTCCTGCGCTGGCTGATTGGACGCTGGCAGGCGGATTCCGTCGAGAAGTCGGCGCGTCTCAAGGCCGAGGCGATGCAGGCCGAGGTCGAGTCCATCCGCAAGGAGGCGGAGGTGTCGGCGCGCGCCGAGGTCGTGCGGGCGCGCGAGGAGTTCGAGTCGTCGATCGCGTCCCGCCGCGCGGACCAGGAGCAGGCGGAGGCGCGTCTCGCCGCGCGCGAAAAGACGCTTGACGACAAGGCGATGCGCCTGGACGCCCGCGAAGCCATCCTCAAGGCCAAGGCGGAGGAGGCGGAGAAGGCCACCGCCGAGGCGATGCGTCTCAAGGCGGAGTCGGAGAACCGCCTGCAGCAGCTGGCCAAGATGACGCATGCGGAGGCGCGGCGCGAGATCCTCCAGCGTGCCAACGCCGCACTCCGCGAGGATGCCGAGTCGATGAGCCGGCGCATCCAGGAGGCGGCGAAGGAGCAGGGCGAGAACATCGCGCGCACCATCGTCGCGGATGCGATCGGCCGTTGCGCCGTGTCGCACCTCAGCGAGGCGACGGTTTCCACGGTCGCCGTTCCCGGCGCGGAGATGAAGGGGCGCATCGTCGGCCGCGACGGGCGGAACGTCCGGACGTTCGAGGCCGCCACGGGCGTGACCCTGCTTTTGGATGACGCGCCGGATTCGGTGGTGCTCTCCGCGTTCGACCCGGTGCGCCGCGAGATCGCCCGGCGGGCGCTGGAGGCGCTTGTCGCCGACGGGCGCATCCATCCTTCGGCCATTGAGGACGCGGTGCGGGCGGCGCGCGAAGAGGTTTCGGCCCTGCGGGCGAAGGCGGCCGAGGCCGCGGCCGTCGAGGCGGGCGTGGCGGGGCTTTCGGGCGACATTCTGGATCTCATGGGCGCGCTCAAGTACCGCACGTCGTTCTCGCAGAACGTGCTGCGCCACTCCGTCGAGGTGGCGCTCCTCACGGGCACGATGGCGGCCGAGCTGGGGTTGGACGCCGCGAAGGGGCGCCGCATCGGTTTCCTCCACGATATCGGCAAGGCCCTCACGAGCGAGAAGAAGGGGGCGCATGCCGCGCTGGGCGCGGAATTCCTCAAGCTTCATGGGGAGGACGTGCAGGTCTGCGAGGCGGTGGCCGCGCACCACGGCGAGGCGGCGACGAACGGCGGCATCTACGGCATCCTCTGCTCGGCGGCGGACGCCATCTCGTCGGCCCGCCCGGGGGCCCGTCAGGAGACGCTCAGCGACTACGTGCAGCGGCTTGAGGACTTCGAGCAGATCGCCCGCAAGCATGAGGGGGTTGTGAGCGTGATGGCGGTGCAGGCCGGCCGCGACCTCCGCATCGTGGTCGATCCCGAGAAGATGCAGGATCTCGAAGCGGCGGCGCTGGCGCGCGACATCTGCCGCGAGATCTCGTCCACGCGTAAGTTCCCGGGACAGATCCGCGTGACCGTCATCCGCGAGACCCGCTGTATCGAGTACGCGCGCTAGTGGTCAGGTTGAAAGGTTGAAGAGTTGAAAGGTTGAAAAGTGTGAAAATGTTGCCAATATCCAATGTTGCCAATTCACAATTGTAAATTCAAAGCCATCTACACTTCTACACTTCTACACGGCCAAAGAATCTATCAACTATCAACTATCAACTGTCAACTTATGCACACGCCCCATCGCCTTCTGCTCGTGGACAACCTGATGATCCGGCGCTACGGAAACCTGCGCATGGGGCCGGGCCGCAAGCTGATGTGCGGGGCGATCCGAAACGACTGGCGCATCTGTGAATTCTCGGACCGCGACATGGCCCGGCTCCTGGCGCCGCTCGGCATCCGTTCGCTCGGCGGCGTGATCGCCAACCGCAAACTGCTGCTCACGGCGAAGAACTTCCGTCCGGACATCATGCTTCTCGGCCACTGCGACTACATCACGAACGAGACGCTCGCCGCCATCCGCAAGGCGGTGCCCGGCATCCGCATTGCGCACTTCAACGTGGACCCGCTCTGGCAGACGCGCACGCGCGCCCAGATGGCGGACCGCATGGAGAGCTGCGACGCGCTCTTCGCGACGACCGCCGGCGAGGTGCTGAAAACCTGGACGACGGGGCGGAACGTCGTCGCGTACATGCCGAACCCGTCCGATCCCTCGATGGAGAATCAGGATAATGGGGCGAAGACGGATTTCGCGCGCGATCTCTTCTTCGCCGGCAATCCGCGTGAAGGCGATCCGCGGTGGGATTTGCTGCGGGCGCTTCTGCCGAAGATCGAAGGGAGGCTCCGCGTCGAGATCTTCGGCGCCGACCGGCCGTCCATCTGGGGCGCGGACTACGAGGATGTGCTGGCGACGAGCAAGATGTCGCTGAACCTGAACCGCCGGGAGGGGGATCTGTGGTATTCGTCCGACCGGATCGCCCATCTGATGGGCTTCGGCATCCTCACGTTCCAGTCGTCGAAGAACGGGATGCAGCGGTTCTTCACCGATCAGGAGACGGTCTGGTTCGACGAGGCGGCGGATCTGGCCGAAAAGATCCTCCGCTATCAGGCGGACGACGCCGCACGCGCGGCGGTGGCTTCCGCCGGCCGTGCAAAATACCATGCGCTCTTCAACGGGGCGCGCGTCCTGCGGTACATGGTCGAGACGATGTTGGGCGAGCCGTATTCGGAACCCTACGAATGGGCCGAGGAGGTGTACCGGTGAGCCTGGGCCGACGCGCCAAGAACTGGATGCGGGTGCTGCGCGTGCCGTTCGAGTGGCTCGGGATCGGTTTGGGCATACTGTTGTTTTCGTGGCTGCCCCGCCGCGCAATGCTGTTCGTCTGCGATGTGATTTCACGGGTGATGTACCGCTTCGACCGCGCGGGACGCAAGCTTGCGCTCTTCAATCTCCGTGTGGTCCAGGGCACCGACGAGGTGAAGGATCTGCCGTTTGCCAAGCTGAAGACCACCCAGCTCGCACCGCCGACGGCGCGCGAGGAGAAGATCCTCCGCCGAAGCTACCGGAACATGGCTCGGACGGTCGGCCATGCGTTCTGGACCTGCCGGAACGCGCGGCGGCGCGTGGTCGAGGCCGGGGAGATGTGCGAGGAGGGGAAGCGCTTCCTCGCCGCCAACCGTCCGGCGGTCACGGTCTCCGGACATATCGGCTGCTGGGAGATCCTTTCGCAGCTGGCGTTTCTGGAGGGGCATCCGATGATGTCCGTGGCGAAGGATATCGGGACCTCCGGCATGACGCGGCTCCTCATGAAGTCCCGCACGTCCATCGGCCAGGAGATCGTGCATGCGGACGGAGCGTTCCGTCCGCTGATGCAGGGGATCAAGGAGGGCAAGTCGCTGGGGCTCCTTGTGGATCAGGTGGTGAAGCCGAAGAACGGCGGCGTGTGGGTCCGCTTCTTCGGGCGTCCCGTGCCGGTCTCCGCGGCACCGGCGTTCTTTTCGGCGAAGGGGAAGGCGCCCGTTGCGGTGGCGTGGAGCCGTCCGCTGCCGGATGGCCGCTACCGCTGCGAGGTGGTGAACACCTATTCGCCGCAGGAGGCGCGCGAGGTCTGGAAGCTCACGCAGCGCTGCATTCACGACCTTGAGGGCGTGATCCGCCGCCACCCCTCCTGCTGGGTGCTGAACTACCGCTATTTTCGGAAGGTGCCTGCCGCCGCGGAGAGAGCCCAATTGGAGGCCCGCGAAAATCCGTAAAAATTTCCATTGCCCAAAAAGCCGAAATCGCATATACTACACACCGTTTTCACCTCAACAGGAATCAGAAGGAAACAGAAATGAAGAAAGTACTGTTTGCATTGACCATGTCCGCCGCTTGCGCGTGGGCTCAGGAACCCGCAAAGTCCGAAGCGGAAAACACGGCTGCCGAGCCCTCCGCACCGGCCGTTCAGCAGCAGCAGACGGCGCGCGAAGCCAAAGCCGAGAAGGCCGCGTGGCCCGTGTGGCTTGCCTTCAATTCCACAAAGCACATCGATGTCGTTGGGTTCCGCTTCACGCTCCCCTATGGCGTTTGCGAGGCGGTGACGGGGTTCGATCTCGGTATTTTCGGCCGTTGCCGTTACATGGAGGGCTTCCAGCTCAACATTCTCCGCAACGAGGCGGAGGATGTTCTTGCGGGCTGCCAGATCGGCGTCTACAACACGGCCGGCCGCGCGGACGTGCTGGGTGTCCAGGCCGGTCTTTGGAACGAGGCGCAGTCCATCCGCGGCGCGCAGCTTGGCGTAATCAACATCGCCAATGCCGTCACCGGTTTTCAGATCGGTCTCATCAACCGCAGCGAGTCGCTCTATGGCGTCCAGCTCGGCGTCGTGAACGTGATCCGCGAAGGGGAATGGCCGTTCCTGCCGATTCTCAACGTTGGCTTCGAGTCCTTCGGCTCACCGGCATTCTGAGGCGATTGAGATGAAGATACGTCCGTTCGCCGCTGTCCGCCCCGCGCCGGAATTTGCGGCGCAGGTTGCGGCTGTTCCGTACGATGTGGTGGATACCGCCGAGGCGCGCGCGCTGGCCTCCGGAAACCCCAAGAGCTTCCTTCATGTGTCGCGTCCGGAGATCGACATGCCGGACGGCACCGACTGTTCGTCGCCCGAGGCGTACGCGCAGGCCCGCAAGGCGCTCGATGCGCTGCGCGCCGACGGGACGCTTCTCCAGGAGGGCGAACCCACGTTCTACGCCTACCGCCAGATCATGGCGGGACGCGCCCAGACGGGCATCGTGGCCGTCTTCGACACCGAAGACTACCTTGCCGGCGTGCTGAAGCAGCACGAAAAGACGCGTCAGGACAAGGAGGACGACCGCACGAACCACATCCGGATCCTTGGGGCGCAGACGGGGCCGGCGTTCCTCACCTACCGCGACGGGAACCCTTACGGCAAGGCGATCGCCGAGATCGTTGCGGCGGCCTGCCGAGAAGCGCCGCTCTACGATTTCACGGCCGATGACGGCATCCAGCATACGGTCTGGAAGATCGCGGCCGGTTCGGCCTGTACGGCCGATGAGCTTCAGGAGCTGTTCGCGAACATCCCCGCCGCCTACATCGCCGACGGGCACCACCGCAGCGCGGCGGCGAGCCGCTATGCGCGGGAGCACAATTTCGAGGGCGAATCGAAGTGGTTCATGGCCGTAATCTTTCCGGCCTCCGAGCTGAAGATCCTGCCGTACAACCGGCTGGTCCATGACCTGAACGGCCTCACCGCCGAACAGGTGCTGGCGAAGGCGAAAGAGGTGTTCACGGGCGGTTCGCGCCATTGCCGGATGTATCTCGGCGGGCAGTGGCACGAGCTTTCGTGGGAGATTCCGGCGGCATCCGATCCCGTCTCCGCGCTTGACGTCTCGTTCCTGCAGGACCGTTTCCTTGCGCCGGTTCTCGGCATCGCCGATCCGCGCACGGACGCGCGCATCTCGTTCATGGGCGGCATCCGGGGTGAAGCGGCGCTGGCGGCGAAGGTCGAGGACGGTGCGGCGGCGGTGGCGTTCTCCATGGAGGGCGTGTCGGTGGAGGAGATGATGTCCATCGCGGATGCGGGGCAGGTCATGCCGCCCAAGTCCACCTGGTTCGAGCCGAAGCTCCGGTCCGGTCTGTTCGTCCATGCGTTGGCTTAAGGAAAAACTCTCCGCTCTCTATGACAAGATCGTAAAGGAGCGCAAGTCTGCGGAGTTCATCGCCCGCGGATGGGCGCTGGGGGTTTTCATCGGGAGCGTCATCCCGTTCGGCATCCAGATCTACATCGCGATTCCGCTCTCGTTCCTGCTGAAGGCGTCCAAGATCGGCGCGCTCACGGGCACGCTCATCTCCAACCCGCTGACGATTCTCTTCCTCTATCCGGCCCAATGCTGGATGGGAAGCCGTCTGCTCGGAAAGGACATCTCGTGGGAGGCCATTTCCGACGCGATGAAAGGCGTGCTCACGCAACAGGACTGGAGTTCTCTCTCGCAGCTTTCGGGGCACCTTGTGACCTCCTTCTTCGCGGGTGGGTTGATGCTCGCCGCGGTTTGTACGCCGCTCACTTATTTCTTCGTTCTGCATCTTGTGCGCAACTACCGCCGCGTGCGCGGCATTCCCGATGTGAGGGAATAGATTCTGAATCAGAATGAGGCCACATGTGGTATAATATCCAGCATGACATTTCAGCAAAGAGTTTCGGATATCCTTGAGCAGTGCTTCGCCTATCTGCATCCCTGCCTCTACGGCGCGGTGGGCGGAGGGCGCAAGGCCGATCTCGAGTCGCTCATGGCGGCGCTCGAGCGGGAGATCGTCTATCTGATGCCCGATGGCGACGCCCGCAAGATCGTGGAGGCGTTCACGCAGCGTCTGCCGGACGTGAAGCGGGTGTTGGAGACCGACGTGCAGGCGGCCTACGAGGGAGACCCGGCGGCGACAAGCCGTACGGAGGTGGTGATGGCCTATCCCGGCATGTACGCCGTGACGGTCCACCGTCTGGCGCATGAGCTGTACCGGCTCAAGGTGCCGATCCTGCCACGCGTGCTTTCGGAGATTGCGCATTCCAAGACGGGGATCGACATCCATCCCGGCGCCACGATCGGGGAGGGATTCTTCATCGACCACGGCACAGGCGTGGTGATCGGGGAGACGACCGTGATCGGACGGAACGTGAAGCTCTACCAGGGGGTGACGCTTGGCGCGCTCAGCTTCCCGAAGGACGAGGCGACGGGCATGCTGATGAAGGGGCACAAGCGCCATCCGAACGTGGAGGACAACGTGGTGATCTACGCAGGCGCGACGATCCTCGGCGGCGACACGACGATCGGTCACGATTCGGAGATTGGCGGCAACGTGTGGCTCATGTCGTCCATCCCGCCGCATTCGCGCGTGTACAACAAGCCGCCGGCGCCGGAGATCCGCGGAAAGGGAGACTGATGGAGCTCAAGCTGAAACTGGACCGGCCTCTCATCGTCTTCGACATCGAATCGACGGGCGTGAATCCGCGGCAGGATCGCATCATCGAGCTGGCCGCCGTGAAGCTTCATCCCGACGGGCGGGAGGAGACGAAGACCTGGCTTCTCAATCCGACGGTGAAGATTCCGCCCGAGACGACCGCGATCCACGGCATCACCGACGAGATCGTGCGCGACTGCCCGACCTTTTTCGAGATGGCGGAGGACATCGACCATTTCTTCGATGGCTGCGACCTTTCGGGCTTCAACGCCGACCGTTTCGACATCCCCTGCCTGGAGGAGGAGTTCGCGCGCGTGGGACGCGACTTCGGCGCATCGCGTCGTCGGCATGTGGATGTGCAGCGCATCTACCACAAGATGGAGCCGCGCGACCTCACGGCGGCGGTTCGCTTCTATCTGGGCCGGGACCATGAGGGCGCGCATGGCGCCGAGGCGGATGCCAAGGCGACAGTCGAGGTGCTGAAGGCACAGATGGTCAAGTATCCCGAGCTGCCGCAGACCTCTGCCGAGATGGACGAGTATCTTGCGCCGCATGATCCGCTGAACGCCGATCGGCAGGGCATGATCCGCTGGATCAACGGCGCGTGGTGCATCAATTTCGGCAAGAAGAAGGGCTCGAAGCTCTCCACGCTTCTCGCCACGGAGCGCAACTATCTGCGTTGGATCGTGAACGGCGCGTTCGATACGGAGGTGCGGCAGATCGTCAGTTCGTTTATTGAGAAGGGCGTGCTGCCGCCGCCGCCGGTGTTGCCGGATGCCAATAAGGACAAGGTAGGTCAGAAGAAATGAACAGACGTGAATTCTTGAAGGGATCGGTCGCGATGGCGGGCGCGGCGGCGGCCGTGCCGTGTGTCGCCCAGACGGCGCCCGCGCCGGCTGCGCCCACTTCGGCGGAGGGCGGCGATCCGTCCGTGCCGCTGCTCGCGTCCGCACCGATGCTCCAGAATCCGGCGCCCACCTCGATGGGTGTGGCATTTGCCGTGAGCGCGATGGCGAACGGGTTCGTGGAATATTCCACTTCGCCGGACCTGAAGGATGCGGTGACGGTGAAGTGCGGCGGCTTTCGCGTGACGGACATGAACGACAAGGTGATGCTCGTACGGCTCACCGGACTCAAGCCCGCCACGAAATACTATTACCGCATCGGTGCCGACCGCATCTCCTACAAGGGCGGCTACAAGATGAAGAATCTCGGTCCGGAGCGAGATCCGCGCATCTATTCGTTCACGACGGCGGGGGAAGGGGCTGAGGCGCATTTCTGCGTGTGCAACGATACGCACGTGAAGTGGGCCTCTTTCGGTCTGGTGGTGGACAAGATCGCCGAACTGAAGCCGACGTTGGCCGTCTGGAACGGCGACGCCTGCAACACGCAGGAGACGATCGAGAGCCAGATCGAGATCTTCCTCAATCCACAGGTCTCCCGCAAGGATTACGCGGCGGAGATTCCGTTCTGCCTCGCGCCGGGCAACCACGACCAGCGAGGTCTCGCCAACCGCCATCTCGAGCGCGTGTTCATGTTCCGCCAGCCGGAGGAGCGCTCTGCGCGCGACTGGGATCTCGGCCGCAACTTTGCGTTCCGTCTCGGCGACATTGCGATGATCGGTCTCGATACCGGCGAGGACAAGCCGGACCGGCGCGACGTCTTCGCGGGGCTGTTCAGCAACGAACCTTACCGCGTGGCGCAGACGCAGTGGCTGAAGGAGGCGCTTGAGCGTCCGGACATCCAGAAGGCGCCGTTCATCGTGGCCTTCTGCCACATTCCGCTTTTCGACGATCGCCCGTGGGCGAATCCCGGCGGCATATGCGACAACGGGGGCGGAAAGTACAAACATGATTTTGCGCTCTGGGAGAAATCCTGTGCGGAGATGTGGGGACCACTTCTGAAGCAGCATCACGTGCAGTTGCTGATTGCCGCGCACGAGCACGAGTACCGATATGATGCGCCCACAGCAGAACGCCCCTGGGCGCAGATCGTCGGGGGCGGACCGTTGCTCAATGAAAAGCTCAATCGGTTCCAGACGGTGATCGATGGACGGGTTGAAGGTGGCGAACTGAAGGTTGCCGTCCATGACGTCCATCACAACCGCATCGTCGGCTCGTTTACCTACAAGTCCCGTGTCTAAAAAGGAGATACAGAAATGAAAAAGATGATCATTGCAGGCCTGATCGCGGCTGGCGCGACAGGGGCCTTTGCTGAAACCGTCTTCTCGCAGGATCGCGAGGTGTTCGTGCATGAGGCGAATTACGACAAATCCAAGATTCCGCCTTACACACTTGAGGATCCTCTCACGTTCGTGGACGGACGGAAGGTGCAGACTGCCGCCGACTGGGCAGAGCGCCGCAAGGAGATCCTCGGCATCTTCGCGAAGGAGATGTATGGCGAAGAGCCGCCGAAACCCGAGGTTCTGATCACCGAACTCCAGGACGAGAAGAAGACCGTGGACGGCCATGCCATCCGCCGCCAGTACAAGATGTGGTTCAAGGCGGACAAGAGCGGTCCCTGCCTCAACTGGATCGTCTGGATCCCGACTTTCGCCCCGAAACCGGTGCCGGTGATCTCCTTCCTCAACTATCGCGGCAACCACGAGCTTGTGTGTGACGAGGACATCCCGATCCAGCAGGGCTGGAGCCGGGCGGGCGATAAAACCGACGGTAACAAGTCCACGGCGCGGACGCGTGGGTTGCGGCAGGATTCCAACGGCGCCTCCATCTTTCCTCTCGGCATGATCCTGGCGCGCGGCTATGCGGTGATGAGCGCCTGCTATTGCGAGGTGTCGCCCGACCCGAACGCAAAAGAACCGGATCCGAAGTTCCAGCAGAATCCCTTCGCCTACACGGGCGTGTTCGAGCTGTGGGGAAAACGCGACCAATCCCGCACCGACAATATCACCGCGATCGGCGCGTGGGGCTGGGCGCTGTCGCGCGGTCTCGACCTGGCGGAGCGCATCTCGGAGATCGATGCGAAGAAGAGCGTGGTGACGGGTTGTTCGCGTCTCGGCAAGTCCGCCCTCATGGCGGCGGCGCGCGACGAGCGCTTTGCAGTGTGCGTGCCGAACCAGACGGGTGGTGGCGGCGTGCCACTCGCGAAGCGCGACTACGGCGAGAACATCTCCACCGAAAACCGGATGTTCACCCACTGGTACTGCCGTGCGTACGCGAAGTACGCCGAGGCGCCGTGGAAGACGATGCCGTTCGACCAGCATCTCTTCCTCGCCTGCGTGGCCCCGCGTGCGCTGCTCGTTGAGGGCTTCAACTCCAAGTGGTTCGATCCAGAGGGCGAGTTCCTCGCCGTCCAAGCCGCCAGCCCCGTGTGGAAACTGTTGGGCAAGGGCGCGATGCCGGATGTGCCGTTCCCGGCCGACTACGACACCTCCGCGATTGGCAAGGATCTCGGCTATGTCCACCGCAGCCAGAACCATGGCATCAACGCCTACGACTGGATGTGGATGATGGACTTCGCCGACCGCGTGTTCGGGAAGTAGCCGTGTAGCCCGCCGCTGACATCATGCATTACAAGGCGATCGTCATCGCCCTGATGGAGACCGCCCGCCTGATGGCCGAGCTGAGCGCGCTGTCGGACGATTGGATCTGAAGGAGTCTCATCGCGGGTGAAACATGTTGGTTGCAATTTGACCCGTTTTCCCCTTGCTGAATGGGCTGGCATTCAGTATAATGGGCGGCAATGAAAAAGAGAAGCATTCTTCCGGTCGTCGCGTGTGCGGCCGCCGTGGTATTCCCCCAGATGACGCTGGCCGCCGCACAGTCCGCGCAGGCGACCTACGCCGCGAACATCGCTGTCGGCATGAAGACGCCCGCCACTTCGAAGCTGTTCGTCAAGTTCGCAGATCCGAAGACGGGCGTGATCTCCTATCTGGTCAAGCCCGGATCCATCGCGTTCAACCAGCAGTCGCTCTACTTTACGGCCAAGTCCATGACGGACGACGGGCGCTTCCTCGTCTTCAGCGTCTGCAATGACGAGTTCCCGCCCGAAAAGCACGGCAAGCGCGTTGACGTCCCTCGGCACAAGGTGGTGATCGACTTCCTCAAGGACGAGGTGATCCATCTGGAGACGTGCGGCGGCATTCCGTTCATCGACACCGTCACCGACCAGATGTGGTACATGGACAAGGACGGCATCCATCGCCGCGACTTCCTTGTGGATCCGAAGAAGGACAACATCCTCTGTCCCGTGCCGCCCGAGCTCGTCTCATCGGAGGGGTACACCACGCGCTACGGCACGCACATCACGCTTTCGCCCGACCGTCGGACCCTCTTCCTCGACTCTCGCGTGGACGATCAGGACGTGGAGGGCGTGATCGACACCACGACCGGCAAGTGGACCGAATGGGCGAGGTCGAACTTCTGCTGCAACCACGGGCAGTTCAACCCGAAGGATCCCACGCTCGCGATGTGCGCCTGGGAGCGCGCGCGCTTCAAGGTGCGCGACGAAATGACGCCCGAGGAGATCGCCCGGGCCAAGTTTACCGGCAAGTACGTCAGCGACCTGATTCGTTCGGGCGACGACGTGTATCCGCGCCTGTGGCTCATGCGCGAAGGCAAGGCGTGGGAGATCACCTCCAAGATCACCGGCTACGCCACGCATGAATACTTCGCCGAGGACGGCAAGGGCTTCTACTGGTGCTCCAGCGGCGTATGCTACCACGACCTCGCCACCGGACGGGAATGGCGCATCAACCCGATCGGCTCCGCGCACGCGACGATGACCGCCGACAACCGCTACATCGTCTCGGACTGCTCGTGGGGCGGATGGTGGCGCGGCTGCGGGTGGACGGTCCAGTTCTGGAACCGCGATACGCACCGCGCCGTCTATGTCCATTCGAAGCGCCCGCGCATCGCCTCCAAGGAAAACGAAAGCGCGCTCCATCCCGACCCGCATCCGCAGTTCGTCTGCGGCGACCGCTACATCGTCAGCACGTTCAACGACGAGGCGCGCCGCATGAACGTATCCGTGACGCCGGTTGACCAGCTGATTGCGATCACGGCCGACCCCGCGCGGTTCCCGAAGCCGAAGACCTTTCCGCTTGCGTTCGATCCCGCGTCGCGCACGGATGCGACCTACGAAATGGAGATCGACGTCAAGATGCTGCAGGATCGCCGCCGCGTCGCGGAACCCGAATGCGCCGTGTATGGCGACAGCTACACCCCGTTCGCCCTCAGGGCCGTCGTGAACGGCAAGGAAGGGCCCCTGCCGTTCGAGGCCGTGCAAGGCAGCGACTACAGGCGCAACGTTGTGCTGCGCTTCAAGCTGCCGGAAGGTGCGCAGAAGCTCTACTGCGTGGCCGACGCGCCGGGCCGCTTCGAATACTACGACTCCGAATCGTGCGCGAACATTTTCGCGCACGCCTACGGCCACGGGAATCTGGGTCGCTGGACCTGTGCGGCCGGCGTGACGGGCGTCCCGCATCGCGGCGGGCTCGTCTTCGCGCGCGAAAACACGAAGGATGACGCCTTCCCCGGCGCTTCCTGGACGGCCGAACTGCCGCCGGATGTCGCCGGCCATGACTTCAAGTTTGAGCTTGACTTGCGCAATCTTGCCCCAAGCGACTGGTGCGGCGGCGTTCGGCTCGTGCAGCTGGATGCCGCCGGGCGCGAGCTTGGCGATGCGCTGGCGGGGCAGGGTCTGCCGCAGACGCTCAAGTGGGATCGCCGCCTATGCTACCGGCTTGCCGGACAATTTGCCGTCCGCGCGAAGAAGGTGCGGCTTGAGATCGGACTCAAGGCCAAGGACGGCACGGCCGCCAAGGTGCTGATCTGCCGCCTCAACCTGCGCGAGGCAACGGTGTTTCCCTTCGCGTCGCCCGCTTCTGTCGTGCCGGCGCAATCTACAAGGCTCAGCATGGAAAACCGAAAATAGGGCTCTTGCAATTATTTCACCAACTTGTGGTATAATTGGTGTCCATACGGAATGTCATTGGGAGAGTAACGGATGAAAATCACATTTCTCGGCGCGGCCAGCACCACGACTGGCTCCATGCATCTCATCGAAGCCTGCGGCAAGCGGGTTCTTCTGGACTGCGGACTCTATCAGGGGCACCGCAAGGAGGCGTTCGAGAAGAACCGCAACCTTCCCGTCGATGCCAAGACGATCGACTACGTGATCCTCTCCCACGCCCACATCGACCATTCCGGCAACCTGCCGCAGCTCGTGCGGGCCGGGTTCCGCGGCCGCGTGTTCGCCCGCGCCCAGACCTGTGAGCTTTGCGACATCATGCTGCGCGATTCCTGCTTCCTGCAGAAGCGCGACCTCGAATACATTAACAAGAAGCGCAAGGCGCAGGGCAAGAACCTCTTCGAGGAACTCTACAACGAACGTGACGTGGAGGCGCTGATGCAGCTGATGGAGCCCGTTCACCTCCACACGCCCACGAAGATCGCGCCGGGGCTCGAACTGACGTTCTACAACGCCGGACACATCCTCGGCTCCGCGCTCGTGCAATTAGACATCACCGGCGGCACGGGGCATAACCATCGTCTTCTCTTCTCTGGCGACCTCGGACAGCCCAACCAGCCGATCCTCCGCCACTACGAATATCCGGAAGGGGCCGACATCCTGCTGATCGAATCGACCTACGCGGACCGTCTGCATCCGAGCGCCGAATCGGTGCAGGACAAGTTGGAGATGTTGATCCGCAAGATCGACCGGCACAACGCGAAGCTGCTCATCCCGGCGTTCTCCGTGGGCCGCACGCAGCAGATCCTCTACTACCTGAAGCGTCTGCAGCAGGCCGGACGTCTCCCGAAGGTGCCCATCTACATCGACTCCCCGCTGTCGCAGAAGGCGACGGACATCTACTCCCGGCACACCGGTTGCTACAACGAGGAGGCACTGGAGATGATCCGCCTCGGGCAGAACCCGCTGCGCGTGGAGGGCATGGAGTATGTGCTCACGCCCACCGATTCGATGGCGCTCAACAGCCGGCCGGGACCGATGATCATCATCGCCGCCTCCGGCATGTGCGAGGGCGGCCGCGTGGTCCATCACCTGAAGCAGATCGTGACCGACCCCTGGAACGTGATCCTCATCGTTGGCTTCCAGGCGGAGAACACGCTCGGCCGGCGCATCGTGGAGGAGAAGAACCCCATCCGCATCCTCGGCGAGGAGCTGGAGCTCAACGCGCGCGTCGAGACGATCAACGCACTCTCGGCGCATGCGGACCGCGACGGGCTCATGGACTGGTTCGACAAGGTGGGCAAGCGTGTGAAGCACGCTTTCGCCGTCCATGGCGAACCGGAGAAGGTGGAGGCGATGCGCAAGCTGCTCCTTGAGCATGGCGCGCCGAAGGTCTCTGCTCCCGTTCCCGGCCAGACCTTCGTGTTCGACTGATTGAATGAAGCGGCTGTTTGACATCGTGTTTGTGCTGGCGTTTGCGTGGCTGTGGTTGCCGATTCTGGCGCTCACGGCGCTGGCGGTCGCACTGGTCGATGGCCGTCCCATTTTCTTCCTCCAGCAGCGGGCGGGACGGGGCGGCGTGCCGTTCTCGGTGATCAAGTTCAAGACCATGCTCAGCCGCGATGGCGGCGAACCGGTGCCGACGCGGCTCGGCCAATGGCTGCGTCGGCTGTCGCTCGATGAAGTGCCGCAGCTCCTGAACGTGCTGAAGGGGGACATGTCGCTTGTGGGACCGCGTCCGCTCCCGACAATCTATCTGCCGCGCTACTCGCCGGAGCAGGCGCGGCGGCACGAGGTGCGTCCGGGCATCACGGGTTGGGCGCAGGTGCATGGGCGCAACGCGCTCACGTGGGAGGACAAATTCCGTTACGATGTGGAGTATGTGGAGAAGCGTTCGTTGTGGATGGATCTCAAGATTCTTTTCCTCACCATCCCCGCTGCATTTGCGGGCGGCGACGATGCGACGGAATTCAAGGGATCGGTAAAGACGGTTGCGGCTGCAGTGATTACGTTCGCAACGGTGTTCGTCGCGTCCAATTCATTTGCGGACGCTGTGGTGTTCCGTCCGGGACAGTCTGAAATTGTCATCGCCCCCAACGCCTGCGACACGGTACGCATCGCGGCGGAGGAGGCGCAAGACTTCATGGGCCAGATCTTGGGGTGCGACGTGCCGATCGTGACCGAGCCGACGCCGTCTCGCACGGTTCTCTTTCTCGGTCCGAACCGCTGGGCCGATGCCGCCGGCGTCACTACCAATGGACTCAAGCGCGACGGGTTCAAAATCCGCACGGCGGCGAACCGCGTCTATGTGGTCGGCATCGACGATCCGTCCATCAATGCGCACAACAACCGACAGCGGGGCGGTATCTGGTTTCAGAACTTCGAGAAGGCGACCGTGTTCGGCGTCTATGATTTTTTAGAGCGTTTCGCCGGCGTGCGGTTCTATTTCCCCGGCGAGTTGGGCACCATTGTCCCGAAGGCCGCGACAATCGAGGTTCCGCCGACGGATCTCGTTGAGGCGCCCGCCAACACGGTCCGCCGCTACACGATCTATGAAACCGGATGCCCGTATTTTGAGGGCGAGAACGCGACGGAGCTGCGCCATCCGATGAAGACCATCAACTGGTGGCGGACGCGCATGGAGACCGAGTACATGCCCTGCTGCCATGGGCAGAACAAGTTCCGGTACATGGACCGGTTCGCAAAGTCCCATCCCGAATACTTTGCGCTCTTAGAGGACGGTCGCCGCCACAACTCGCCCAAGATCACGTATCCGGGCCATCCCGGCCAGCTCTGCCACACGTCGGCCGTATGGGAAGAGATCTATCAGGATGTGAAGAGCTACCTTTCCGGCGAGGATGCGTCCGTCCGCCGCATACCGGCCGATGGAACCCTGCCCGGTGCCGACGGGAAGGTGAAGTACGGCTGGGGCGTCAACTGCCAGCGCCGCGACATCGTTGACGTGATGGCGCAGGATGGCATGATCAAGTGCGCCTGCGAACGGTGCAAGGCGGAGTGGGCGAAAGCGCCGGAGATCAGCTGGGCGTCGGGCCTCATGTGGGGGAACGTCGCGCGGCTTGCCAACCGGCTCAAGGCGGAGGGTGTGAAGGGGCGCGTCTCCATGATGGCCTACAGCAAGTACCGGCGCGTACCGGACTTCCCGATCCCCGACAATGTGGAGGTGATGGTCGCGGAGCGTGGCCCGTGGACCGAGAACGATCCGCCGGAGCGCGCGCGGGAGTTCGCCGAGATCCGCGCTTGGCACGACAAGATCGGCCGCAAAGTGTCGCTCTGGACTTACCTGAACAAACCGCCGGACCTTCCCGACGTGCCGAACTGCACGCCGAAGGCGGTCGCCCGCTATTTCCAGCAGCTCGCGCCGCTGACGTACGGGGCGTTCCTGCAGGACTGGTCCGATCACTGGCTTAGCCAGTATCTGCCGCGTTACGTCTTCGGCAAGGTGATGTGGAATCCCGCCGTCGATGTGGAGGCGCTTTTGGCCGAGCACCATCGCCTGATGTTTGGTCCGGCGGCGTCGGAGATGAAGCGCTTCTTCGAGGAGATCGAGAGAATCTACATCACGCGTGTCGCCGGTCGGACCATCGACACGGCGCTCGGCCCGCAGTCCGAGAAGCCGAGTCCCTACGATCTCTTCGTCCGCATCTACTCGCCCGAGGTCGTGGATGCGTTTGAAGCGCTCTTCACGGCGGCGTCGGCAAAGGTCGCCGTCGGTTCCCTTGAGGCGCGGCGCATCGCCTTGATCCGCCGTGAGCTGTTCGATCCGCTCGCGCGTCGCGCGCGGGACTATGTCGCATCGATCGACGTCGAGAAGGGACTCGCACGCGACCGGGCTTCGACGAAGCCGAATCTCGTGCCGGTCAAAATCGAACCGTCCGGCAAAGGACATCTTGTCGGCAAGCCGGCGCAGGCGCTGTTCGCCGTCACGCTGCGCGAGGCCGACGGGAAGTCTTCGCTCAAGCCCGGCAGACGCTACCGCCTCTCCTACTGCGTCAAGCTCGAGAACGTGAAGCCCGTCAAGTTCAACGGTGGCGCAAACGCCAGCGTCTGGGCGGGCAAGAACTTCTGGCTGCCGTCCGTTCCGTTCTCGGGCACGCAGGACTGGACCTACCAGAGTTTCGAGTTTACGGCGGGGGATGCTGCTCTCACAAAGGGGCCCTCCCTGCTGAGATTGCGTCTGGTCAATGCGACCGGCGATGTCCGGTTCGACCACGTGCGTATCGAAGAGCTTGACTGATTGACGTCCATTTGAACAAGGAAAGGAACAGACCATGAAAAGACTCATCGCATTTTTCGTTCTGATAGCGGTTGCTTCTTCGTTTGGCGAGGCGACGGTGACGATAGACGGGGGCGTTCTCTCCATCAGCGTCCCGAGCGGCGAAACCTACCAGATTACGTCGGCGCAGGCCGACGCGCTGAATGCCAACAACTACACCGACGTGATCATCTCCGGCGGCGGAACGGTGACAACGGCCAAGATTTTTCCGAAGTACAGCGGCGACATCCACGTCAATCAGGGCACGTTTCTTGAGAACATCGCTTACGGACTGGGGCAGAATGCCGTCTGCAAGGTGTATGTCGCCAATGGCGCCAAGATCGACTTGAATCCGCCATCCGGCCGAACCGTCTTTCACAGCATCGATCTTGCCGATGGTGCCGCGATTGACATCCGCATCGGCTCCGTCGTCATCACCGGCACGTTCGCCATCCACGGCGATCTTACAATCGGCGGAACGGAAGCCGTTAGTTTTAGGGACGGCACGATCGACTTGAACGGCAAGACGCTGACGGCGCCCTGCGGAATTGCTTCGCTGAACCCCCGCGCGGTCGAGAATCCAGGCGTCATTGAAATCACGAAGGCAAATTATACCATCTATGGCCCGTACAACCATGACCATTTCGGAACGAATCTCGTCCTTTCCCTTGCGGCCGGATCAATCTATCGTTATCAAACCAGCACGGCGAACCAAGGCGTCAAAGGAGACTACACCAATCGCTGCGAATGGACCTTGAGGTGCGCCGGCAACCTCACGCTTCAGGCGAACTTCGGCAAAAGCGCCTATTATGGGCCGATCTTCGTCCCGAAGGGTAACAAGCTGACCGTAACCTTGGCGGACGCTGAATCGAAGAGGTTTGACCTTTATGGTTCCGTGACGGCCGGTACGATTTCCAAGAGCGGCAATAACATCGGCATGCTGCTTCTGCACAATACGAACGATGTCGATCGCGTTGAAGTGCCGAATAACGTGCTGGGATCCGTTTATGCGGCGGTTCCCGAGGCGCTTCCTGCCGACCTTGACAACGTCACGTTTGTCCCATCTGAAAATGGAACCAAATTTCTCGCGCTGGTCATGGGCTGCTCGAATGCGCAGCATGTGGCGGGGTGGAGCTGCAGCCAGATCAAGGCCGTCATGGACCGATACGCCAACGCATCCACGCGTGCGTTCGGTTTGGGCGTGCTGGAAGGCGAGACGGCCGAGGTCAACCTCGGCATCACCTCGTGGGATTCCTATAAGTTTCGGTTCGGCGCCTACGGTGGCGGCGTGGTGACTGTGAAGGACGATATCGAGATGTCATCAGCCGACATGGTTCTCATGGGCGACGGGGACACGGAGCTCGTTTTCTCGTCTAACGGTTCGGAGACCGGGCGGACGATTCTGCTCGAGGGCGGTCCTGGGCGCTTGCGCTTTAACGATGCGGGGCCAGTCTCTATCTGGTCTTCGAACGGCAACGGCCTACTGCTGCCGCGCAGCAATAGCCAGAAACCCATCGTGTTGTCGTTTTCAGGTGAAACGGCGGCCTCCATCTCGGGTGCCAACGGGCATGTCCGCATCCCCAATGGCATGGATTCCAGCGGAACCTTGGTGGTGGACGACGGCGCTTCCGTGACGAACGGCCGGCAGCTTCAGGTGGCCGCTAACAACACCGGTCAGTCCGCCGCCGTGCTTGTGAAAGGTGGCGAACTTGTCACCTCGAGCCTTGTTGTCGTCGGCGGATACCACAACAATACGATGGGCTTTCTGGAGGTCTCCGGTGGCGTGCTGAAGACCGACGTCAACAGCTACATATTGGTCGCAGGCATCAAGAACAATGTTTCACCCTCAACAATTGGACAGCTTTTTGTCAAAGACGGCGAGCTCCAGTGCAACGCCGACAACAAGTCCGAGCCGTTGTCTGTAGGTGCGGGCGGCACGGGTGTTTACTATCAGGTTTCCGGTACGGCAAGCGTCACCTGCGGCGTCTGCATTCCGCGTTCTCTCGGCAGCAACGACATCACGAACGGTTGCGGCACGGTGACGCTTGCTGGCGGCACCGTGACATCTGGCAAGCGGACACTGCTCGCCGACCGCATCAACTCGACCGGCACGATCAACTTCAACGGCGGCATGTTTTCGACGCCCCATCTTTACCGCACGTACGGTACCGTCGAGCAGGGTGGTTTGTCAACCCTGCGGGATGGCGTGCAGACAACCCGGGCCTACGTCAACTTCAACGGCGGCACCTACCGCGTCATCGACGGAGCGGACGGGCCTGCGTCTCTTCGGTCCGAGCTTCTCGGCAAGGCCGGCACCGCCCCGGATCGCGTGACCGTGTTCGCCGGCGGCGCGAAAATCGACACCAATGGTCACGACATGAACCTTTCCGCTCCGTTGGAAGCGCCGTTTGGCAAGGGCGTTGTGTCCATTGCGCTTCCAAATGGTGCGGAGAAGCTTACGGGCTGCCTTGCGCCGCCCTACGTGGAGATCATCGGCGTAGGCACGAACGCGAGCGCCGTCGCCACGTTCGATTCCGAAACGGGTGAGGTGACGGGCATTGTCATCACGAACCCCGGCTGGGGATACGATGAGAACACCACGGCGCGGCTCATCTGCGCGTCGAGTACGATTGACGCGGGGGCGGTTGTTGTCGCCGACAACGCCACGACCGGCGGACTCGTCAAGAAGGGCGAAGGTACGCTGACGCTCATGGCGGTGAACGCCCTGGGCGGCGCGATGACGGTCGAAGGCGGCGTCCTCAAGCTGGGCGTCACAGGTGCGTTGGGCGGTTCGCCGATTGTCTGCAAAGGCGGCTCGGTGGATGTGGCGGACGGTGTCAGCTACCCGGCGGATCTCGACTTCGACGTGTCAGGACTTCCGTTTGTTTCCGGCGAGAAATACGTGATTGCCCGTAACTGGTCTGGCGAAGCGCCGTCTGTAACCGGTCTGTCCGAGGGTTGGCAGGTTGGCGTGCGCGCCAACGGAAATGTGGTTGTCGCGAAAGTCCGTGGCTTTGTTGTGAACTTCCGTTAAGGATGCCTGTGAAGACGTGGCATTAAGGAGAACTCCATGAGAATCTCGATCTGTTTTGCGGCTTTTGCATCTGTGACGGTGATGGCCTTTGCATCGGCTCATGAGGCGGACGTGGTGATCACCTACGAGAGCGGCCGGCAGACGGCCGTTCGCATGGCGCTTGCCGAGAAGGGGGATGGCCTGTATGAATGGCGGCTTCCCCGTGCCGACTTGAATATCGAGGCGTGCGGGGCGGTGCGTTCCGTGTATGTCCTTCCGGACTTTGCGAAGGCGCGGTACGGCGAAGACGGCTGGCTGATGGCTGCGGACGGGTCGCGCGGCTTCTTTGCGCCCCGAGACAGAAATGCAAACAAGCTGTGGGAGGCGTCGTACCAGATCACGCCGCTCTATGGTATGAAAACGCCGCGTACAACTTTTGTTGCCTTGGCGACGGGCATGAAGTACCATGCGGGGATCTCGTATGTTGCCTCGAATGGCTGGTATTCGGTTTCTTTCGCGTTTCACGAGGACCTGTACGACATATACGAGGATCTTTCCGTGCTGTATCGGGTCTTTGACGATCCGCGTGCCGATTACAATGACATGGCGCATTGGTATCGGGAGTATCAGCGGTCAAACGGGCTTCTGACGCCGCTGAAGGACCGGGCCGCGACCAGCCCACAGCTGGCCTACGCGGTCAAATGTCCCGAGGTTCGAGTCCGTCAGGCTTGGAAACCGGTGCCTGCGGTCATCAATCGGCAGGTTCCAGAAAACGAACCGACGGTCACGCCCTACGTGACGTTCAAGCGTGTGGTGGAGCTTGCCAACCGGGTCCATGACGCAGGTGTCGCGGGCGTGGAGTTCTGTCTTGTGGGGTGGAACAAGGGCGGGCACGACGGCGCCTATCCGCAGCTCTTCCCCGTGGAGCCGACGCTTGGCGGGGAGGCCGATCTGCGATCGTGCATCCGGGAGGTGCAGGCGCTGGGGTACAAGATCGTCGCGCACGGGAACCACAACGACGCCTACATGATTGCAGATTCCTTCGACCTTGAGTTCGTCAAGGAAAAAGACGAGAACGGTTTTGTCGTTCGTCCGAAGCAGACCTGGGGCGGCGGCGGAAAGTTCACGATGTGTCCGCAGCGTGCGTATGAAAAGTTCGCGGTTCGGGATGCGGCGCGCCTGTCGGCGTTGGGCTTTGACGGTCTTTTCTATCTGGATGTCCTGACGTGCCACGTGCCAGGATCCTGTCGGGATCCTCGACATCCGCTGACGCGCGCCGGCATGGTGAAATGGTTCAATGCGATTCTCGATCTGTACAGCGACACGTTTGGCGGCGTTGCGTCGGAGGGCGCGTGCGATGCCTTCGTCGGACATTTCGACAGTGTTCTCACGGCTGCGTGGACCAATCCGTTCCCGAAGCCAGATTCCGAACTTTCCGCCAAAGAGCGTGAAGCCCGGCGGCGCTCGTTTTTCAGCGACCATGTGCCGTTCTGGGAGCTTGTCTATCACGGCTATCTTCTCTATACGCCGTTTCGTAACATCATGAACGCAACGGCCAATCCCGATCCGCGTTTCCAGCTGAAGTTGGCCGAGTATGACGGGCGCCCGACATTCTATGTGCATTCGCGTTTCCATACGAAGCCGAACGCGAACATGGGGGCGCGCGACCTTCGGGCGGACACGGAAGCGGAGCTGGACTTCACCGTGGATTGTATCCGCCGGGGTGCGGCGGAATATGCGCGGCGCAGCGACCTTCAGTTCGCGTTCATGGAGCGGCACGAGAAGCTGGCCGACGGCCTGTTCTGCGTGACCTACTCCAACGGCGCGAAGGTGTATGTCAACTACGGCGACGCGCCTGTGACGGTGGAGGGCGTAACCGTCCCGTCCATGGATTTTGTCGTTCGGCGGTGAACGGGCGCGCGCGAAAAAGGAAGAACGTCATGCGGTTTTCCGTCGGGTATCAGGAGAATGATCGTTGGATGGAGGCGATTGTCGCGAATCGACGGTCGGTTTACGAGTGCTACTTCTCCTTCGGGACGATGCCGAGCGGGCGTCACGGCGTCTGTGACCCGATGCGTCAGCTGGAGGATCTCGGACGGCTGGCCGACAGTGGCATTGACCTGAACATTCTTTTCAATGCGAACTGCTACGGTGCACGCGCTGAGTCGAAGGCGTTCTTTGGGGAGATCGGCGACGCATTGGAGCGTTTCTCGGCGGGTGGCGCGCTCAAATCCGTGACCACGACCTCGCCGCTTGTTGCCCGCTTCGTGAAGGAGAACTTCCCCGACCTCAAGACGCGTGCCTCCGTCAACATGGAGATTGGCACGGTCGAGGGTATGGAGTATCTCGCAGATCGTTTCGACGGATATTACGTGAAACGCGAGCTGAATCGTAACCTTGCGGCTTTTGCCGACCTGAAGGCGTGGGCGGATGCGAACGGCAAGGAACTCTTCCTGTTGGCGAACTCGGGCTGTCTCAACAACTGCTCGTCGCACATCTTCCACGACAACCTCGTGGCGCACGAGGCCGAGATCGCGAAAGAGGAGAACGGCTACGCCTATCAGGGCACCTGCTGGGAGTACCTGAAGCGCGAGACGGACAAGGCAAAGATCGCATCTCGCTGGAATTGGATCGCACCGGAGGAGATCCATCTGTATGAAGGGCTGGTGGCAGCGGCGAAACTGGCGACCCGCGTCAACGTGAACCCCGTGCGCGTTTTAGAAAGCTATGTGTCCGGTTCGCACGCCGGGAACATTCTTGACCTGATGGAGCCGAACCATTCGAGCGTCCTGAAGGACAAGTTCAATTTGGTGGAGGACGAAATATGCTCACGAGTGCGATGATCAAGGAGGCGGCCCGCAAGGCGGGCGCCGACATGTGCGGCATCGGGCCGATTTCACGCATGGCGGGCGCACCGGACGAGATGAACCCGAAGTTCCTGTTCCCGGAGGTGAAGTCGATCATCGGTTTCGTGTTCCGGATTCCGCGTGGCGTTCAGCGCGGCATCGAGGAGGGAACGCAGTTCTACCAGTATCCGTCGATGGCGTACGGCGGAATCAACGAGATCCTGGCGCCGGCCTGCCTCTACCATGTCGGCAAAGTCATCGAGGACGCGGGCTACGAGGCGTTTGTTTACCGCAACACGGGGGCGCGCGGCTGCGTGAGCGACATGGACGGTTCCGTCGGCGCCACGCTCTCGCCCGAAGAGCAGATCGAGGTCAACAACAACGCCAAGGACGCGACGGCGCACCATCGTTCGGTTGAGTTCACGCGCGCGACGCGCCCCGGCGAGAACGTGCCGCCCGATCTCCAGTTCCAGTTCCGCCTGTGCGCCGTCGCCTGCGGACTGGGGGAGATCGGCTGGTCGAAGATGCTCTTGACGCCGCAGTTCGGGCCCTTGCAGCGCGTTGCGTTCATTTTCACGGACGCCGAGCTCGAGTATGACGAGATGTATTCCGGCAAGCCGCTTTGCCGCAAATGTGGCGCGTGCGTGCGCGAATGTCCGGGACATTGCATCCCGCCGATGAATTCCGGGCATGATGTCGTTGTGGACATCGACGGCAAGAAGTGCGTCTGGGGCGACATCGACATGTGGAAATGCTACGCCTTCTACACGCACGCGGGGCGCTACTACAACCCGTTCGTGCCGAAGGAGGTCTTCGACCGGAACGAGAACGGCAACCTGAATCTCCTGGAGGGGAAGTGCGAGGCGAGCGAAAAGGAGATCATGAAAGTCTATGGC
>CACZCD010000030.1 GCA_902779565.1 uncultured bacterium
ACGCCGCCGCCCGGCGCGTTTGAATCGTTTGCCCGCGTCTGCGGCGGCAAGGTGTACTTCTGGGGCGATGAGGCGCAGCACGACAGGACGCGCGCGAAGGGTGCGCTCTTCGCCGTGTACGAGTTCCTCGACCGTGCGCTTGGCGTGAAGTGGGTGCATCCTGGCGATGACGGCATCGTCGCGCCGCCGCGTCGCACGCTGACGGTGGAGGAGGGGGCCGAATGGTCCTACCGCCCTTCTTTTGCGCTCAACTCCATCCGGATAGGGAGCCTTAGCCACTACGATCCCGAAAAGACAAACGCCACCGTGCCGTCCGCGCTGCGCCTCGACCGCGAGACGGCCGTGAAGCATAGCGAGGAGCGGAACCAATGGATCAACCGTATGCGCGAGATTTCGTCGGACCGGTTCTCCTACGGACATGCCTTCACCACATGGCAGGACCGTTTCCTCGACAGCCATCCGGAATACCTCGGCATGGATCCCAAGTACGGCATCAAGGAGAAGGGATTCCGCGGCTTGCCGCCCCGCCTTGCCTCCCGGTTCAAGTTCTGCCTCTCGAATCCGGCCGTGCCGGACGTGATCATCAACGACTGGAAGGCGCGTGGCGCGCCGAAGTACCTCAATGTGTGCCCGAACGACGGCACGCCCGGCTTCTGCCATTGCGAGAACTGCCTGAAGCTGGATGCCCGCAAGCCGGACGAGGCGTTTCTCGACCATCTGACCGACCGTTATGTGTGGTTCTGGAACAAGTTGGCGGAGAAGGCACGCGCGGTCCGTCCCGACGTCATGCTTGTCGCCTACATCTACGGCTACTACCGGCATCCGCCGCGTCGCGAACGGATCGAGTACCCGGATAACTTCGTCTTCGGCATCGTGCCGGCGCTGGCGGACGATTACATGGCGATCTACGCCGCCTGGCGCAAGGCGGGAATGAAGAACTTCTTCCTGCGCCCGAACTACATGTGCTACAACGCCGTCTTTCCGCGCGGACTGGAAAAGTACCTCTACGACAACTTCAAGAACTCCCTCGCCTGCGGCATGATCGGCGTTGACTACGACGGCGCGCCGCGTCCGGTCACGGACTTTGAATACTACGTGATTGGCTCGCTCGCTTCGCGGCCGGAGAAGACCTTCGAGACGATCGCCGCTGAATTCTACTCCCAGTTCGGCGCGGCGGCGGACGAGGCGCGCGCGTACTACGAGGCCATCCGGCTGCGCGCGGAGCAGTCTCGCGCCACGTTCGTCGCGCGCGTGCTGGAGGATGACCGCCACATCCAGGACGACAGCGAGCTGGCCAAGTATGCCGTTCTGGGGCATACGCGCGAAGATCTGGAGCGTGACCTTGAGCGGCTGAAGCCCGGGCTGGCGAAGGCGCTTGCCCCCGCCGAGAAGGCCCGCTTCTCCGCGCTTGTGCTGCGGGCAGAGCATGCCTTGCTCACCTTCAAGTTCCTCGCCGCCTCAAAACTGAAACGCACCGAGGCCTTGAAGGAGGCGGCGAAGGAACTGCATGACTTCCGTGTGGCGAACATCCATGCGCTTGGCGATGAGGCGCCAACGTGGTATTCGGCGCGCAACAACGAACTGAAGGCCTGGAGGCGGGCGGGGTATCTGCCGGCGAAGTAGCCCGCCGCCCCCGAGCGTCCCGGACGCTTCAGGCCGTGTTGAAATTAACCTTGAAATCCAGACCCCTCTTTTGATAAACTCACCGCAAATTTCTTAAACAACCAAAAGGAACAATCCATGAACAGACGCGAATTCCTCAAACTGTCCGCAACTTCCGCAGCGGCCGGCGTGGCCGGATGCGCAACGGCGAAGCCGGCGATTCCGAAGTGGACCGGCACCGACAAGGTGAAGGCCGTACTTCTCCACCTCGGCCACAACATGTGGTGCGAATGGCTGCCGGAGGACGTGCAGAAGACGGCGGAGATCAAGGATGGGTATAAGCCCAACTACACGCTGCGCAACAAGGACGAACTGTGGAACCGCGTGACGAAGCGCATGGCCGAGCGCAAGCTCAACATGCTGGTGATCGACATCGGCGAAGGGCTCATCTATCCGAGCCACCCTGAGCTTGCCATCAAGGGCAGCTGGTCGCCGGACAAGCTGCGCGACGAGATCATCCGTCTGCGCGGCATGGGCATCGAGGCGATCCCGAAGCTGAACTTCTCCGCCACGCACGACGGCTGGCTGAAGCACTACCACCGGATGCTGACCCTCCCGAAGTACTACGAGGTGGTGAAAGACGTGATCCGCGACGTCGCCGAGGTGTTCCAGACGCCGCGCTTCTTCCATCTCGGCTACGACGAGGAGACGGCGGGCTACTCCGCCAACCGCAACTACTTCGTGATGCGCGCCGGCGACATGTGGTGGCACGATTTCCTCTACACGATCAAGTGCACGGAGGACTGCGGCTGCCGTCCGTGGGTATGGAGCGACTACGGCTGGGATCATCCGGAGTATTTCAAGAAGTGCCCGAAGAGTGTGGTGCAGAGCGACTGGTACTACGACGAATGCCTCGGCGGGTTCGACCTCGCGAAGGACAAGACGGCGCACCGCAAGCGCCTGAAGGAGTTCTGGGATCTCGAGGCGGCTGGCTTCGACCAGATCCCGTGCGGCACGAACTGGGTCGGCTGGGCGCGCAAGAAGGCGGGCGTCGGCGCGGATGACGTGATCGGCAAGCTCGTGAAGCTCGGTCGCGAGGTCATCTCCGACCAGCATCTGCTCGGCTTCATGATGGCGCCCTGGGCTTCCTGCGACAACGAGGAGAACACGCAGACGAACCTGCGTGGCGTGGATCTTTTCGCGGATGCGCTCGAAGGGAAGATCGCGCCGCAAGGGAAAATCGGTTGAAAGGTGGAAAAGTTGAAAAGTGGAAAGGTTCTTCTTTTTGCTAAGGGCTCATGATTCTGACCACTAGCCACTGACCACTAGCCACTAACCACGAACCACGAACCACTAAAAAGTATGTTCAGCAACAAGGTTTACCATCGGATTGATGCGCTCTCCGGCAGCGTGGCGACGCTGCGCGCCGAGGGCGTGAAATACAACGAGATCGCCGAGATCGAATCCCGCGCCGGCACATCGCTTGCGCAGGTGATCAAGCTCGACGGCCCGAACGTGACGTTGCAGATCTTCGCGGGCGCGCGCGGCGTGGATACGGCGGCGCGCGTGCGATTCCTCGGCGAGACGATGAAAGTGCCGTTCTCGCACGCGCTGCTCGGCCGCGCGTTCACGGGGGCGTGCGTGCCGCGCGACGGCGGTCCGGCGATCGACGACAATCCGTCGCCGATCGGCCAGCCCTCCGTCAATCCGGCGAAGCGGATCATGCCGAACCAGATGGTGCGCACGAACATCCCGATGATCGACCTCTTCAACTCGCTCGTGAAGTCCCAGAAGCTCCCGATCTTCGCGCGCGCCGGCGAGCCGTACAACGAGCTGCTGGCGCGCATCGCGCTCCAGGCGAACTCGGACGTGATCGTGATCGGCGGCATGGGGCTCAAGTACGACGAGTACCTGAAGTTCCGCAGCACGCTCGACGAATCCGGCGCGCTCGCGCGTACCGTGATGTTCGTCCACACGGCCGCCGATCCGACGGTGGAGTGCATGCTCGTGCCGGACGTCTCGCTCGCCGTCGCGGAGAAGTTCGCGCTCGAGGGCAAGGACGTGCTCGTGCTGCTCACGGACATGACCTCCTTCGCCGACGCGATGAAGGAGATCGCCATCACGATGGAGCAGATCCCCTCCAACCGCGGCTATCCCGGAGACCTCTATTCGCAGCTCGCCGCCCGCTACGAGAAGGCGGTGGACTTCGACGGTGCCGGCTCCATCACGATCCTCGCCGTCACCACGATGCCCGGCGACGACGTGACGCACCCCGTGCCGGACAACACGGGCTACATCACGGAAGGGCAGTTCTACCTGCGCAACGGACGCATCGAGCCGTTCGGCTCCCTGAGCCGTCTCAAGCAGCAGGTGAACAAGGGCGTCGATCCCGGCTCCCGGTCCTTCCTCATGGACAAGGTGCTGGCGCAGGGCAAGGATCTTTCGGACAAGGAGGCGATCCGCCTCGCGAACACGACGCGTGAAGACCACCGCACGATCATGGACGCCATGATCAAGCTCTACGCCTCCTACAAGGAGACGGTCGAGAAGCAGTCGATGGGCTTCAAGATGAGTGCCTGGGACCAGAAACTGCTGAAGTACGGCGCGATGTTCGAGAAGGAGATGATGGATCTTTCCGTCAACATCGAGCTCGTGGATGCGCTCGATCTCGGCTGGCGCATCCTGGCGGACTGCTTCGACAAGGGCGAAGTCGGCATCCCCTCCAAGTATTCGGACAAATACTGGCCCAAGAAATGAGGCAACCCATGAAGCGAATCCTGCTTGCGGTTTTCGGCGCCGCCGTGTTGACGTTGGACCTCCAGGCCGCCAAGGCCCAGAAGACGAAGAAACCGGAACCGTTCGGCGACGATCTGCTCGTGCAGGTGAAGTCCACCCTCGACGGCACGCTGCAGCCCTGCTGGTTCTGGGCGCCGGAGAAGGCGAAGACCGAGACGGTGCCGCTGATCGTGGGTCTCCACACCTGGAGCGCGGACTACACATACAAGAGCCACTACGCCACGGCCCTCAACTATGCGAAGGGGCATGATTGGGCGATGGTCGGGCCGAACTTCCGCGGCGCGAACAGAACGCCGCCCGCCTGCGGTGCGGATGCGGCGGTGCAGGACATCGTTGACGCCGTCAACTACGCGAAGGGGAAGGTCAAGATCGACGCCGCGCGCGTGTACATCATTGGCGGCTCGGGCGGCGGACACATGACGCTCCTGATGGCGGGACGCCATCCTGAGATCTGGGCCGGCTGCGCCGCGTTCTGTCCAATCACGGATGTCGCCCGCTGGCACGCCGATTCGCTTCTCGACCATCCGGGACGCGGCAAGGGCTACGCCAAAATGCTGGAGCAGGCCTGCGGCGGCACACCGGCCGAAAAGCCGGAGGAGTACCGCCACCGTTCGCCGCTCACCTGGATCGAGAACGCGAAGAAGGCCGGTGTGCCCATCTACATCGTGACCGGCATCCATGATGGCTGGAAAGGGTCTGTCCCCGTCGGCCATTCCTTCCGGGCGTTCAATGCGCTCGCCGACGAGAAGGATCGCGTTCCGGAAGAGGCCATCAAGACCATCGAGGAGACGCAGACCGTGCCCGATGCGCTCGCCTACAAGGGTCCGAAGGATCCGTTCTACGGCGCGAAGAACCGCATTCATTTCCGCGGAACGTCCGCGAACGTCCGCTTTACGCTCTTTGAGGGCGGTCATGGCGGAAACTATCCGGCCGGACTCGATTTCCTCTCCCGTCAGGTCAAGGGCAAACCCGCCGACTTCACGCTTCCCACCAAGGGCAAGGGCGGCGAAGAGAAGCTCGGCAAGTAAAAGGAGGGCCATGCAATGGGGACTTCGCGCCTGATGTCGCTTGACGCCTTGCGCGGCTTCGACATGTTCTTCATCATGGGGCTTCCGGCGTTGATCCTCGCGGTGTCGAATCTCGTTGGCTTGGGGGATGGGTGGTGGCTGCCGCAGCAGATGAAGCACGTGGAGTGGCACGGATGGCACCTGATGGATGGCGTGTTCCCCACATTCCTGTTCGTGTCGGGCGTGTCATGGCCGTTCTCGTACGCAAAGCGCGTCAGCAGCGGACTGTCGCGTGGGCGGATCTGCCTCGGTATCCTGCGGCGAGTCGCCGTGCTGTTTGCGCTGGGTCTGCTGTGCGAAGGCATCACCCACATCGATCTTGGATGGATGGCGTTCCGGTATGGAAGCGTTCTGGGGCGCATCGGCATCGCGTGGGGCTGCGCGGCGTTGCTGTACGTTTTCTGCGGCGTGCGCACACGCGTAGCGGTGGCGGCGGCGATCCTGATCGGCTACTGGCTTCTCCTCCTTTTTGTCCAGGCGCCGGACGCGGCGAAGCTGGCGGCGGCACCGCCCGCCACGGAGGAGATCGGCAACATCATCGCGAAGTACGGCGGCACCGGTCCGTGGTCCTTGACGGGATGCCTCGCCGGATGGTTCGACCGGACGCTTCTCGCGGGGCGCCTCCGCTTCCCCGGCATCCTCGATTCGCAGGGGACGTTCTCGACGCTGCCGGCCATCTGTCTGCCGGCGTTCGGCATGCTGGCCGGCGAGTTCGTGCGCCGTACGGACATCTCCGGCAAGGCGAAGGTGCTGCGGATGCTTGGCGCCGCCGCCGGACTTGCCCTTGCCGGCTGGACGCTTGCGCACGGTCTCGGGTCCTGGTCGATGCCGTTCAACCGCTATGTCTGGACCAGTTCGCATATCCTGTGGTCCAGCGGCTACGCGCTTGGGCTCTTCGCGGTGTTCTATTGGCTCCTTGACGTGAAGATGTGGCGGCGGTGGGCGTTTTTCTTCCGGGTGATCGGCATGAACGCCCTTGCGATCTGGATGTTCACCCGGCTTTACGGCGTAGGGCCGTACCGCAAGTTCGACCCGCTCCGCGAGGCGACGCACTGGCTCTTCGACGGCGTGGCGAAGCTCTGCCCTGCGGAGTGGGGTGCACTGGTGATCGCGCTCGGCTACATTGCGGTCTGCTGGAGCATGCTCTACTTCCTCTACCGCAAGGGCATCTTCTTCAGGGCCTGAGCGGTCTATCGTTTTGTGGTATAATTACCGGCATGAAACGGATTGCGTTTGGATGGATGGGGCTTTGCGCCGCGTTCGCGGCGGCGGATTGCCAGGCCGTTACAATGGGCGGGACGCCTGTTGCCCCAGTCGAGTATGATCTGGTCATTGCGGGCGGCACGTTAGAGGGCGTGCGGCATGCGGTACGGGAGGCCTCGGCGGGCCGGAAGGTCTTTCTCGTCGCGCCGCGTCCCTACCTCGGCGAGGATCGCGCGGCGACGCTGATTCTCGACCGTTTGCCGACCGATGACGTGAACGATCCGCTCATCCGGGAGATCTTCAACCCCACCTACCATGCGGCGGGCGCGTACAACATCTTGAAATCAAAGGGCTGGCGGGCCGTCCAGAAGTTTGAGCCGTATGAGAACGTGGAGACGACGCCGATACCGGCGGGCGAGCTGGACAAGGTGACCACGCCGCTTCTCGTCAAGCGGGCGTGTGACCGTGCGTTGATTGCGGCGGGGGTCAAGTATCTGACCGGCGCGCAGGTGATCGGTGTCGAGCCGATGGCGGACGGAACGCGGAAGATCCTCATCTCCATGCGCGACAAGGACCAGACCGTGACGGCGCGCGCGTTTGCGGATCATCGGCTGCCGGCTTCCGTGGCGAAAGGGAAGGGGCGCTTCTCGTTCCGCTATGTGGTCGGTCCCAACGTGCATGTCGAAAAGATCGATTTCGAGTATGACGTTCCCTACGCGGGCGTGCGCGGCTGGATGGCGGTGCAGAACCATGCGCGCACCCTCGTGCCGATCTCGCGGGATCTGCTGGATGTCGCGGAGATGGTGACGGTGGAGAATGGAAAATGTAAAATGGAAAATGTAAAATGTAAAACCAGTGAGGGATATCTACCAACTACCAACTATCAACTATCAACTTCTGCCTTTGACGTCGTCGTGGCGGGCGGCGGCACGGGCGGCGGACCGGCGGCGATGGGTGCCGCGCGGTCGGGCGCCAAGACGCTTGTGGTTGAGTTCCAGCATGTGTTGGGCGGCGTCGCCACGGAAGGTCGCATTGGCGGGTACGGCGGTTACTATGACGGCAACGTGACTGGGTTCACGACCGAGCTTGACCGTGGCGCGAAGGCAATCGGCAAGGGTGGCATCTATTTCTTTGCGGAGAGTGAGTTTCTGCGGCGTGGCGTCGTGGAGGCCGGCGGCGAGGTGTGGTTGGGCGCGATGGTCACCGGCGCGAAGGTGAAGGACGGCCGGTTGACGGCGGTGAAGGTCACGCTGCCGGATGGCTCCCGCGTATCGGTGCCGTGCAAGGCGGCGGTCGATGCCACGGGCAATTGCGACCTCGCGGCGGCGGCGGGTTGCGCCACGGAGTATATCGATCCGCAGGAGCTGTCGCTGCAGGGCGTCGGCATGGCGGGGCAGCCGCTCGGCGTGAACTGCTGCAACTCGGATATCGGGTTCGTCGATGAGACCGACGCCGAGGATCTCTGCGCGTTTGCGCTCCGTTCGCGTCTTTCGCTCCCCGACCGCATCTGGAACCAGTCGTCGCTCGTCGATTCGCGCGAACGCCGCCGCATTCTTGGACGCTTCCGGATCACGCCGATCGATCTTCTGCTTGGGCGCACGTATCCGGATACCGTGAGCATCGCGGAGTCGAGGTTCGACACGCACGGGCAGACGGTGCATCCCGTGTTCTTCATGCGCGGCACCGGGAAGAAAACGAGCGGGAGGATACGCGCCAACGTGCCGTTCCGCGCGCTTTTGCCCCGTGATGTGGAAGGAATTCTCGTGACGGGTCTGGGGGTGAGCGCCCACCGCGATTCGATGCCAGTCCTGCGCATGAAGGCCGATATCCGCAACATGGGATATGCGGCGGGACTGGCGGCGGCGATGGCGGTCAAGGCGGACGTGCCGCCGTCCGCGCTTGACGTGAAGCTGCTGCAGCGCAAGCTGATCGAGATCGGCAATCTCCCGCCCGCGGTATTGGAGACGACAGACAGCTTTCCGCTTTCGGATGAAACCTTGGCGGCGGCGGCGAAGCGCCTTCCGAACGGCTACGACGGGATTGCGGAGATCCTTTCCGATCCAGCACGCGCAATGCCGTTCCTGAAGCGCGAGACGGCATTCGAGGCGATGTACGTGCGGGCGATGCTCGGCGAGCCGGAGGCAGCGTCTGCGCTCGTGAAGCGCTTGGAGGGCGCGAAGTGGGACGAGGGCTGGAACTTCAAGGGCATGAGCCAGTACGACCGCAGCGTGAGCAAGCTGGACGCCATCATCATTGCGCTTGGGAACGCCCGCAATCCGTGTGCGCTGCCCGTCCTCGACGCGCTCGCGCGCCAGTTGACGGGCGAGAGCGAATATTCCCACTTCCGTGCGCTTGCCCGCGCCTACGGGTCGATTGGCGGGAAGGGTGCTGCCGTCTCCCTCGCACGGATGCTGAAGATTCCGGGCATCTCGGGCCATGCGATCCGGGACGCGGTGCCGCCACCCATCCCGGGCTATTCCGATCTTGCGATGAATGCAGAGCGCTCCGATGTGCTGCGCGAACTGTGCGTGGCGGCCGCGCTCTACCGTCTTGGCGATCCCGATGGTTCCGCAAAACGTTCGCTCGACGCCTATCTCAACGACCCGCGCCGTGTGTACGCCAACTTCGCGCGTCAGGTGCTCAGCCCTAAACCGTAATCCATCTGCGAGCCGGGAGGTTCGGAGTTGTGCTATAATACCCAACCACAACAAGTCTCACACCCGCGAAAGGAATGTTCACATGAAGAAATTGATTCGGTTGGCGCTGATTGGCGCGTTGGCGTTTGGTGGCACGTCTGCGTTTGCGGATGGACTTTCGTCGCCGCCCTGGTTCCCGCTTGGACTCTCTATCGTGGCGCCGCCGGTGCAGTTGCCGAGCCCGCCCCATGCCGTTTTCGGCGCGATGATCAATCTCGGCTATGGACAGGTCGATGGTCTCGCGATTCTCGATGTCGGCCTCATCAACAATGTGACGGATGAGATGGTCGGTCTCGAGCTCGGCCCGGTCAACCTCGCCGACGACTGCGTTGGCGCCCAGGTCGGCGTGTTCAACATGGCGGATGACATGTGCGGGCTTCAGCTGGGGATCGTCAACTCGGCGGGCTATCTCCATGGCGTGCAGATCGGCCTGATCAACATGAGTGCCGAAGGCGGCGCGTGGATCTTTCCGATCCTCAACATCGGATTCTGATGGCGTTTCCTATGGATTAACCCTTGTCCTCAAACTAGCCAACATGAACATCACAAGATCGGCGTTCCTGCGTGGCGGTGCGGCTTTGGCGACATGGCCGGCGTTCGCCGGCGGCGAAAAGCCGAAACTCCGCTTCGGGTTCATCTCGGATATCCACATCGGGCGCGCTCGTGCGAGCGCGGATCGTGTGTACAAACCCGCGCTCGAATGGTTCCGAGACCAGGGCGTGGAGGCGGTGGTCTGCACGGGCGACCTCGCCACGACGGGTCTCTTGGCGGAACTGAAGCACGTGTCGGACGTGTGGTACGAAGTGTTCCCCGATGACAAGCTGCCCGACGGCCGCCCTGTCGAGAAGGTGTTCCTCTACGGCAACCATGACACCTCGCCGACGGTGGAGCGCTATTCGGTGCGTGCGGGGCGCGCCGAGGAGTTCAAGCGCGCCTCCATCCTCACCGACCGCGCCAAGGCGTGGGAGACGCATTTCCGCGAGCCGTTCGCGCCGATCTACATCAAGCGGATCAAGGGCTATGCGTTCGTGGCGGCGCATTGGGAGGGGCTTAAGCCTGCGGTCACGGGTGTCCCCGAGTTCCTGAAGGCGCACGCCGCGGAGTTTGCGGGCGACCGTCCGTTCTTCTACTGTCAGCATGCCGCGCTGCGCGGCACCGTCAATCCGCTGTCGCCGGGCCATTTCGACGACGGTAAGACGACCGAGGCGCTGAACGGCTTCCCGAACGCCTTTGCGCTCACCGGCCACTCGCATTCGGCGCTGACGGACGAGACGTCGATCTGGCAGGGTGGGTTCACGGCGTTGTGCGGCGCGGCCTGCGCCAACAGCGGGCGGCGGTACGTCCGGCCGTGGTTCGAGAACAGCGACGTACCGGGATCGCCCGATGGTGCCTATCCGGACCGCAAGGGCGCGCAGATGCCCGAGCTCAATACTTCGAAGGATGGGGGGCAGGGGCTGCTCGTGGACGTGTTCGCCGACAGGATCGTGCTGAAGCGCCATTCGTTCATCTTCAACGAGCCGATCGGTCCGGATTGGGTGGTGCCCTTGCCGCTCGGTCGGGAGAAGCCGTTCTTGATCGATGCTCGCAAGAAGGCCTCCGCGCCGCCGGAGTTCGCGCCGGGGGCGGTGGTGAACGTGGAAACGCGTGACGGGAAGAACCGCGAGAAGGAGCCCGCGCGTCAGTTGGTGGTCTCCTTTCCGGCGGCATCACGTGGTGACAGGCCGTTCGGCTATGCGGTCACGGTCGCTTCGGACAATCCGGCCTGCAAGCCGGTCGTGCGGTGCGTGCTGGCCCCAGACTTCCATCTGCCGCCCACACGACGGCTTCCGCGCGCCGAATGTGTCTTTGCGGTGAATGATCTTCCGCATGGACCGCATCGCGTCTCTGTGCGGGCGTTCAACTCGCTCCGGAAATACGGCGCTCCAATTGTGAGCGGCTGATCGTCGGTCGCCCTTGTTTCGTCAGGCGATGTGCACAAAACTTGTGCCAAACTCACAAAACGCTTGACAGAAAACATGCTATGCGGTATTATGCCGCAATTCAATCAAAGGAGGATTTTGTAATGCATCTGAAGCGCGTTTTTCTGGCTGTTTTGCTGGCGACGGCGTGTACCTTACATTCTGAGACGATCACCTGCGGCGGCGACGGACCGTACCATCTGCAAGGCGTCGCTTGCGACGGCAGCTCAATCTACTGGTGCTACACCACGAGGCTCGTGAAGACGGACCTGACCGGCGTGCAGCTGGCGGCGGTTGACGTGCCCGGCCACTCCGGCGACCTGTGCGTCCATCTCGGCAAGGTGTACGTCGCGACGGAGGAGGGGCGCTATGTGCGGCAGAGCAACTTCAAGCAGGAGGTGCGCGTGTACGATGCGGCCACGCTCAACTTCCTCAAGAAGTACAGCATCGATGCGGACTGCGTGCCGCGCGGATTCCTCTCCTCGGGCATCGAGTATGCGAACGGGCGGTTCTGGCTCGCCGTGGGGCTGGAGGAGAACGTGGTGGACGAGAAGAACTACGTGCTGGAGTACACGCCGTCGTTCGACCTCGTGGCGGTGCATGAGCTGGAGACGGGCAACACGCAGTACGGCATCCAGACGATCGTCTACCACGGCGGGCAGTTCTTCCTCGGCGTTTACGCGGGCACGTCGGGAGTGTCCGGCTCGTTCGTGTGCGACAGCAATGTGCGTGGTGCGGTGCGCGTCGCGACAGGCGGCGGCAGCGAGGGGCTGATGAGCGTGACGGGAGTCCTCTACCGCGCCGTAAGCACGCAGAACAAGACGACCGGGCGCTGGACGGCGACGGCGACGAGCGTCGATGTGGGCAGGCTCTACTACGAGGTGAACGGCGCGTCCGGCAGCCTTGTGGATACGCCGCCGGAGCTTATCGATTTCGGGTTTCTGCCGAAGAGCCGCTACTACGGCGGCGTGGACACGAACTTCACGGCGTCCGGCACGGAGAACGGCAATCTGATCGCGAACGCCACGGCCTCGGGTGGCGGTGTTCTGACCATGGCGGCGGGCGCGCAGACGGCGTATGCGGGCGGCATCGCGGTGGCGAGTGGTACGCTGGAGGTGCCGAGCGCCGAGGCGATCGACGCACCCGTACCGGAGAATCCGGATCTGCGGAAAAAAGTGCCGCCGGTTGTGCTCTCTGCCGGCACGCTGCGCTTCAACGGCGGCGGGGCGATGTCGCGAGACTTCGTGACATATCCGTTTGCCGGCAAGGAGAAGGCGGCAGGCATCATTGATGTCGCCGAGGGCATGGTGGTGACGAACTACGGCGGCTTCACCTGGACAGAAGGCACGGGCAACTTCCTGAAGATGGGAGCCGGCACGTTTGTGCTAGCGACCCCTTCTGGCGAGGGCGTGATCACCAACCACATCGGCGGGGCGGGGACGCACGATTCGCAGTGGCGGAACGTCATAACGCCGTTCAACGCGAACGGCGACAGCCCCACGGCCCACGTGCCCGCGTTCGGCGTGCTGAATGGAAGGTTCGTGATCGCGACGGCGCCAGACGTGGTGACGGAGATCGGCTACGAGTCGATGGTCGGCGGTCCCACCACGCGCACGGGGACGGAGACGGCCGGACATCTCGACATCTACAGCGGAAACGTGTTCACGCGGGGCTTCTTCGTGATCGGGCGCGACAACGGCACAGAGACGACGGCACCGGGCGGACTTTCCTCCACCATGAACCTCTACGGCGGCTCGTTCACGTGTCCGCAGCTGGAGATGTCCTACATCAGCTACCATGCCGACAACTTCGTCTCCACCTGCCGTCCTGTGCTGAACATCCATGGCGGCGAGTTCAACGTGACGACGCGCATCCGCATCTGCTATCCGAAGGCACATGTCACGATGAACATCGACGGCGGCACGCTGAACACCCCGAACTACATCAACGGCTATTACTATCCCGGCGTTCATTCCGAGATCAACGTATCCAACACCGGCAGGTTCATCTGCAGCGAGTTCTATCCGGCGTACTACTCGACAACAGCCAATCCAACGTACATGCGCGTCAACGTGACGGATGGTGGCGTGTTCGCGATGAAGACAGTGGGAGCCAAGGATTCGACGCAGACGGGGCAGGACACGAGGTTTTACTTCAACGGCGGTACGCTGCATTCTCGTCAGACCACCTACACCGACGAGATTCCGTCGTACATGCCCGTTGACGTGGGCGAGAAGGGCATGACGATCGACATCACGGACGGGACGCACTGGGGTCTGCAGATGAACTCCACGATCCAGGCGCCCTCCGGCGTGACGGATGGTGGCATCAGGGTGGTCAACACATCTGGGAGCAGCGCCCACTGGATCACGTTCAACGGCGGCGTGAACCTTGCGGGCGGCATTTCGGTGGAGGATATCGGGCAGGTCGTGATCGGCGGCGACGTGCATACGCCGATCACGTTCCGGAAGAAGGATTCGTGGCTCCGCGTGGCGGCCGACGCGACGGTCGATTCCGTCACGTTCGAGGAGGCCCCCCGCAACTACTATTCGATCGGAATGTCGGGCAATACGGGGGACGCAGGCGTACACGCCTACATCCTGACGGCCAATGCGTTCACGCCGGCACCCGGTCGGATCGTGGTATATGCCTACAAGAACGCAACCACGACCTCGTCCGAGCCGCTCGGAACGTTCCCGTTCCTGCGCGTGCCGGTCTCGTCGCCGCTCACGAAGGACAATTTCGTGTATTGGAGGGATAGTACGGCCTCCCATTTCTACTACTTCACGCAGACGGAGGCGGATGGCTGGCGGACGATCAGCTGGGTGAATGAGACCACGGATTCGCGCACGCATGTCGATCCGCGCGCTTCGGGCGACTGGCTCGCCGGCAGCGGCAACGTGTTCGAGCTGGGGCCGTGGCTCTTGAACTACGCCGGCAGCGGCTCCACCGCGAACTACATGTTCAGCACCATCCTGGGCGACCAGTCTTGCGGCATTTCGGTGGCGGACGCGCTTACGCTCACCGGTGGCGGTTATATCCGGAGCGCACCGTTCGTGAAGCTTGGGGAGGGTACGCTGACGTTGGCCGGGAATGCGATATACAGCTTCGGCGGGAATTACATCACGACGATGCCCTACACCGATCCGTCGTGCTGGGACCTGTTCGACCTGAACGGTAATTCGCTCACCGGACATCAGGCGGGCGTAATCGTGGACGCCGGCAAGCTGACGCTCGGAACCGGGACGGATTGTCCTCTGCTGACGTATCCGTCGGCGAACGAATTCTGGGTGGGCAGCGTGACCACCACGGCGGTGGGCGGCGAGAAGGACGCCGCGATGGAGGTGAAGAGCGGCGTGCTGACGATGAGCGGAAATTTCATAGTGGGCCGGAACCGCGGAACGCCTGCGACCGCCTCGCATGAGCCGCTCGTATCGACCTATCAGCAAACCGGCGGCGATGTGTCGGTCGGCTTGCTGATCGTAGGCTACAAAAACGGCGCCACGGCCGCGCAGCAGGATTCGTTCACGCTCAACGGCGGGCATTTTGCGGTGAACAACGCGGTGCGCGTGGGGCAATGCGAAAAGCCGACTGGCGTCGGCACGAACTATGCTTCGCTCGTGATCAACGACGGCCTTTTCGAATCCGGCAAGACGGCTTACGGAACCAGTACCGATGGACGGCTGATCGCCAACTACAGCGCCCAGACGAACAAGTTCTCCACCTTCGAGATCAACGGTGGCGAGGCGAAGCTCTGGTGCGATCTGGTCTGCTGGAGCGCACATGCGGACTTCCGGACGCAGGTGCGCCTGAACGGCGGCACGATCCTGTTCGGCGGCAACAACAAGACGGGGACGCCGAAATTCGACGGCGGCAACAATTCCGAGCTGCACTGGAACGGCACGGTGCTGAAGCCGTATGTGCCGAAGGAGAGGTATGCCTCTGGCATCGGTCCGATGTTCAACTACTACGCCGTGCGCGAGATCGGCCCCAACGGTGCGATCTTCGACCTTTCCGAGGCGAACGTCGATCATGTGGAGCCGTTTGCGAATGATAGTAAGGACGGCAGGGACTTCACCGGCACGGGCGACATTATCGTGCGTGGCGGCGACACGAACCGGTGCCTGCGCCTCTCCTACAACCTCTCCTGTACGGGCGATCTGATCGCCGAGAAGGGCGGCGTGATGGAGGTCTGGCATGGCCATAATGGTTCGAGTTACACGTATTTCGGCATCAACAAGACGGTGCGGGTGAGGGATGGCGGCGGCGTCTGCAGCTACTATTCCAGACCGATCGGCAACCTCTATCTCGGCGAGACGGCGGCGGATAATACGTTCGTGTACGGCTATGGCTTCGCCGGTTACGATCCGCTCGTGGCGAGCACCCTGCTGCAGGTCAAGGGCACGGTGTATTGCGCCTGGCGCGCCTCCGGCTACGGCAATCCCCTCCGCGTGCCGAAGGGGACTTACGCCATCCTGCGCGGACCGAAGGGGAGTTTCTCGGGCGTAGACGTCGCCAACCAGTTCAAGCTGCATCCAAAGCTCGTTAAGCCGGGGCTTACGGTGACATTTGCGCTCTACACAGGCAATGGCAGTTATGATGAGGTGCGGTTGACGGCGTCCGATGATTCGTATTACGGCCCGTTGCATCCGTCGCAGCCGGTGGCGGGCAAGACGAATGTCTTCGATTCGGTGAACAATCCCATTTCCGGCACGCTTACGCTCTACGGCGAGACGATGCCCCAGATGCAGCAGGCGTACACGAACGGTGGCGGAACGGTTAGCGTTGAGTCGCCGCTTTCGGGGAACGGGACGATCAAGCTTACGTCTGGGCGCATCGAGGGGCCTCCCGAACACTTCAACGGCATCACGCTCGACCTGAACAACGCTTCCGTACGGTTCACGGAAAGCGGCACATCCACGGTGAATATCAAGAACACGAGCAACGGTCTGGGGCTTGAGGTCGCAGAAGGGAAGACGGTGTACCTGACTGGCTCGTACACCAACAACTCGGTGTTGGTGAAGATGGATGCCGGCACGCTCGTGCTGCGGTGCAACCCTCATACCGACTACACCCTGCTCGGCCGTTCGTCCAAGTTTGCAGGGACGGGTTGGACGGCCGCACCGGTCAACGGTGACGTTCCGACCGCAAATGTGTTCTCCGTCTATGCGGGTACGCTCGTGCTGGACATGCCACATGTCGTCAACGTAACTGACAGCTATAACTCCGAAGACATTTGGGTGGGCGGCCATCCCGTGCCGGATGGCAACGGCGGTGTTGTGCCAGCGGTGTTGGATGTCTGGCAGGGAACGTTTGAAAGGCCGAATGGCAACCTCTTTGTTGGACGGCTCTTCGATGCTGAGTGGGACAGCTACGCACGGTTCACGAAGCGGGGCTATGCGGCATTCAACCTGCGTGGCGGCATAGTGCGCGTAAAAGGGGTGTTTATGGGGTACAACAACTATAAGTATCTGGACTGCTCCCTTGGCGAGATTAACATCTATGGAGGGTTGCTTGATGTCGGAAGCAACCGTTTGTCCGTCTGCCACGATACGACGGATGTGAAGATTGGCGACGAAGAAAAGGAGTGCGTGATCAATGTCTATGGCGGCGAACTGCGCAAGGCCGCCGGTGATCCCTTCGCTGTCGCCGGCTATTATAACGACTCGCCCTCCACCGGTCTAGGCGGCGGCGACTATCCTGCGCGCGGCACGATCAACATCTATGATGGTTCGATAAAGGTTGACTCGTCGCTTGCGATCACTGTGCCGCACACAACAAACGCCATTGCCAAGGTGAATATGTACGGCGGTGTGATCGAGGCCAAGAACTTCAGCCGCCGGTACAACTATAACCGAGCAGAGGGCTACATCCACTTCGACGGCGGTACGTTCTGCCCGCTCCAGAACGGCGGCACGTTGAGCGGTTTCACGGCGGTGACGGTGGGCGAGGGCGGCGGCACCATCGCGCTGACGAACGGGAACACGTACACGGTGAGCCAGCTGGCGAAGGCGGCGGCGCTTGGGGCGGAGGACGACGGTGGTTTCGGGGCGTCCGGCGACGGCACGCTCTTCATGAACGTCGCGAACGGCTACTCCGGCCCGACGCGCGTCTCCGATTCGGCGACGTTCGTGCAGAGCGTCGCGAACGCGTTCTCCGACACCGTGGAGCTTGACGGCGGCACGCTCGACCTGAACGGCATCGCGACGACCTTCCGCACCGTGAAGGGCCATGGCACGATTGTGGGCGACTGCACGGTGACCGAAGGGATGGAGATCGAGGGCACACTCAACTTCAACGGCAACCTCACGCTCGGAAACGGCGCGACGGTCCGGATGGAGGTGGAGGACGACGGTTCGGCTGTGGACCAGCTGAACGTCACCGGCACGCTCGCCAGCGGCGGCAATGTGACGTTTGACTTCGGCCGGTATGACGACTTGGCATTCATTTCCGAGTTCAAGACGGCGATCGGTACGGTCGGCGGCGGCGTCTTCCGCGCGCAGGCGACCCACGTGACCACGGGCAATATGCTCGCCGGTGTGCATGCGGTCAACGGGCACCTCGTCCTGAACGTGCATCCGCGCGGCGCGATGATCATCATGCGGTAAGGTGAAGGTATGACAAGAGTGCCGTTCATCGGGAGCGCGGCGGTGGCGATTTTCGTCGGCTGCGCTTGGGCTGTTGCGCCGGCGGACCGGCAGGCGCGGGTCGATGCGCAGGGCGTGATGCGTTGGACGGACGACGGGAGCGAAGTCGCCGTCTTTGGTGTGAACTACTATGCGCCGTTTGCGCTTGACTACCGCGTGCTGCGGGAGCGGGGCCATGACATCAAGGAGACGATCCGGCGGGACGTGGCGCAGTTCCGGCGGCTGGGTCTCACGGCGCTTCGTCTCCACTGCTTCGACCGCGAGTTCTCTACGCGCGAGGGGGCGTTCGTCGATAACGAGCATGTCGATGCGCTCGACTATCTGATCGCCACAGGTGCCTCGAACGGCATCTACACGGTCCTTACGCCCATCGCCGCCTGGGGCGGCAGCAAGTGGACGAGCAGCACCAACGGGTTCGCGTATCCGGTGGGCATCAAGACGCTCACCTCCGACCGGGCGCTGTGGAAGGTGGAGGCGCGCTTCGAGCGGGAGTTCGCCGAGCATGTGAACCGCTACACGGGCCGCCGCTACGCCGACGATCCGTGCGTGCTGTGCTTCGAGCTCATCAACGAGCCGGGCTATCCGGACGGCACGACCGGCGAGCAGATCGCCGAATACGCCAACACGCTCCTCGCCGGCATCCGCGCGAGCGGCACGAAGAAGGCGGTCTTCTACAGCGCTACCTGGAACAAGCACAACGAATGCGTGCCGATGTTGAAGACGGAGGGCGTGAGCGGCGTGTACTACGCGACGGGGCTGCAGGCGAACCACGCACTGGCCGGGTCTCAACTGGGGCGCGTGAGGGGCAGTTCGCTCAAAGCCGATGCGCGGTTGAACGGGAAGGCGAAGATCGTCTATGAGTTCGATGCCGCCGATACGCCCGGCGCGTACATGTATCCGGCGATGGCGCGGCTTTTCCGCAGCGAGGGCGTGCAGTCCGCAACGCAGTTCCAGTATGAAACCACGCCGCTTGCGGATGACAACGTGAGCTACAAGACGCACTACCTGAATCTCGTCTATACGCCGGAGAAGGCACTCTCGTTCGCCATCGCCGCCGAGGTGTTCCGCCGTTCGCCGCGCGGCGCGCCGTTCGCCGCCGACGGACAGGAGATGTCGTTCCCGCCGTTCCGGATCAACGCGGCGTCGAACCTTTCGGAGATGGTGACGGCGACGGATCTTCTCTATACGGCGACGCCGATCACGCCGGTCCCCGATCCGGCGAAGCTGCGCCGCGTGTGGGGCTGCGGGGCTTCGACGGTGGCCGCATCAACCGGCAACGGGTGTTACTTCCTCGACAAGGTGTCGGAGGGTCTGTGGCGGCTTCAGCTGTATCCCTCCGTGATGCCCTGTGCCGATCCGTACACGGGCCTTCCCATCAAAAAGACGGTCGTTCTCGGCGACTGGCCAGAACTGACCGTGCGTCTGCCGGATTTGAGGGCGGGCTTTACGGCCTGGCGAACGGCGGACGGCGGGCGCGCGGCGGCGGCAAAAGGCAGCAAGGTGGTGCTTGCGCCCGGCGACTACATCCTGGCACGGGGACAGACCCTTTCGCCGGTGCAGTTCCGGGCGGCGCGGGCGGCCGATCTGCCGGAATGGTGGGCGCCGCCGCCTGATCCGCCGGATCCGAGCCGGAAGCGCTGGCCGCCGACATTGGCCGAGCTTGCGGCGGAAGGACGCGCGAAGTTCCCGACGCCGCGCGAATGGAATTTCTTCGACGGCGCGCTGGCCGCCCGATGCAGCGGCAACGGCGGTTGGACGGAGCCGGCGAAGGACGACCGGGGGCTTCCCGCCTGCCGCTACCGCGTCAAGAATTTCAAGGATCATGATGCAATGAGCGCCTACGTGCCGTCGGACGGCAAGGTGTATGCGGCGGCGTTTCCCGAGGCGGGGGAAGGGCGCACGTTGGTCATCACCGGCCGCGCGGTGGGAAGCGTCGCGGAGCAGGTGGAGCTGGCGCTGCGGCTTGCGGACGGTCAGGTGTGGGGCACGAACATCACGTTGCCGAAGCACTGGAGCGACGTGCGCGTGCCGTTCGCCGATTTCCGCTACTTCTCGCATTGGCCCGTGCCAAGGTTCAAGGAGGGTTTCCGGCTCGACATCCGGCGGCTCGATTCGGTCTGCCTCTGCTTCGGGAAGTGGCTTGATCCGTCGGCTGCGGGGCGCGCGCATTCGTTCGCGATTTCATCCATTCGTGTGGAGTAAGTACAGAACGAAAGAGAGGAATTCGATGACAAGAAGGGAATTTGTCGCGGGTGCAGCGGCATTTGGCGTGGGCGGATCCGTCTTGCAGGCGTCGTCGCCTGAGGAGCGGAAGTGGCTTGGATTGCTGCTGCACATGACGGACAACATGTGGGGCGACTACTCCGTGCCGGCGTTCCGGCGGGATGCGAAGAAACTTGTGCGCGGCGGCGGCATCAACCCGTCGCTCAACTTCGATGTGGAGAACTTCCGGCGGACGGTCGATTATGCCGTGAAGGGAGGCTGCAACCTGCTGATGCTTGATGTCGGCGACGCCGTGGTCTATCCGAGCCATCCGGAGATCGCCATCAAGGGCAGCTGGACGCCTGAACGTCTGAACGAGGAGGTTAAGCGACTGAAGAAGCTGGGGCTGGAGGTCGTGCCGAAGCTCAACTTTTCCTCGACGCACGATTCCTGGCTCAAGGACTATCACAAGATGCTCACGTCGCAGAAGTACTACGAGGTGTGCTCGGACCTGATCCGCGACATCTGCGAGATCTGCGACCATCCGCGCTATCTGCACATCGGCATGGATGAGGAGACGTATGGGCATCAGTGGAAGTTCGACTTCATCTGTCTCCGGTCCGGCGAGCTGTGGTGGCACGACTTCAACTTCCTCGTCAATGAGACGGAGAAGAACGGCGCCCGGGCGTGGACCTGGTGCAGCACGGGCCGCAACCACGATCCGGACAAGTTCGCGGCGCGGCTGCCGAAGTCCGTCATTGCGGCAACGGGGCTCTACGACGAAGAGCTGGAGGGGTTCGACTATGAGAAGCTCTCGCCGAAGACGCTGAACTACAAATGCCTTTACACGATGCTGGCGCTCGACCGGGCGGGCATTGCGCAGGTGCCGTGCGTCTCGAACTGGCTTTCCCCCACGCAGGCGAAGCGCGGCCTGAAGGAGAACGCGCACAGCACGGCGGGTGTCGTGAAGTTCAGCCAGGAGCGGCTGTCGCCGTCGCTGCTGAAAGGCTTTCTCGCCGCGCCGTGGTCGCATTGCGTGACAGAGGCCCAGTACCGGTACAACTGCCGAGGGTTCGATCTTCTGAAAGAGGCCGTCGGTTGCGGGATTGCGAACAGGCAGTAGTTTTGGTATCATGCGTAGCAAAGGGTGAGTTGTGGTCATTGGTAGGAGCAGAAAAATGAAGAGTGTCGTTTCTTGCGCTTGGACTGTGGTGACAGTTATTGCGCTCGCCGCCGCCCATGCGGTTTCAGGGGCGGATTCCGCCGTGACGGCACGGAATGGATGGGCGCCGAAGTTCTATCCCGGGCTGGAGGCGGTGGGGTCCGTGGAGTGGGTCCCGAAAGCCTTCAAGGGCAAGATTGATGCGGTGCGGCTCAAGTGGGAGTCGGGTGCGATGAAGTTCGGCGTGTGGAAGCCCGTTACGACGGAGCTTTCTGGGTTCGTCGATTGGACCGTCTCGGCGCACGTGAAGAGCGAAGGAAACTACGGCTACGCGGGCGCGGCGATGGAGTTTTTCGACGAGAAGGGGAAATCGCTCGGCGTCGTCAGTTCAAAGCGCCCCATGGTGGCCCATGTCTGGCGCAAGATGGAGTGGACATTCTCCGCGCCGAAGGCCGCGAAGCGATACGCCGTGCATCTCCTGTCGCTCAACAAGGAACCGGTCCTTTTCGCGAAGATGAAGGTGACCTCGAAACAGGGAAAAGACAAGGGTGAAATCCCGTTCGAGACGATCGCGTTGCCGGCGGAGTGGAACAAGGATTGGAATGGTGGGACGGTGCGGATGCTGAACTTCTCGGACGCGCCGATACCGGTCTCCTTCTATTTCAAGGGGCGGATGCGCGAGATGAAGGCGCCGCGGCTTGAGGTGGATATCCCTGATTGTCTTGAAGTGCGGGACGCCTGCTGTCCGGCCGGCGGTTTCTTCGAGCGGCTTGTGCCGTCGGTGGAAATCATACCCCCTCGCCCCTCCGGGGCACTCCCCCTGTCTCAGGGGGAGAGCTCTCAAAACTCCCCCTCTAATCAAAACTCCTCCTCTAATCAAAACTCCCCCTCTAATCAAAACTCCTCCTCTAATCAAAACTCCCCCTCTAAGATAGAGGGGGTGGCCGAAGGCCGGGGGAGTATGATCCGATATTCCTTCGGCAAGGCGGAGTTCTACAAGCGCATCGCGCCTGACAAGTTCCGCGTGGATGAGGGACTCGCGGTGAAGCTCGTGATCGCGCCCAAGTCCGGGTGCGCGGCGGACGGGAAGTCGTTCACGATCCGCTACCGCACGATGGACGGCGAACGGCGCGGGGAAGAGAAGGCGATGGAGATGGCGTTCCGCCGCCTCCCGGACAGTCTCAAGACCTCGAAGGATTTCTTCGTGTTCAGCTGGAACAACGTCGATCGCCACTTTGCCGACGATGCCGTCACGCTTGCCGCCGCCCGCGCGTACGAGGCGGCGGGACTTCGGTCGTTCCGCCGCACGCTGGTGGGAGACTCGAGCTTCGACCGCAAGAAGGTGCTTGAAGGCATTTACGCGGGTCGTCCGGTCAAGTACATCTTCTCAGGACGCTTCGGCGACCTTTGGCGTCTCGGCCCGTGCGGAATCGGAAAGGAACTCGCCAAAGAGCTGGACTTGCGCATGGCGGTTTCGAGCGACGCCTACTATGCCGACTCCGCAAAGGGGAAGATGTGCCCGGAGTATTTCACCACCAATCCGAAGTTCCTGGAGTATCTGCGCGGACGCATCCGGATGGTGCTGCAGGGAAGCGGGGTGAAGGACGGCGATTGGGTGACGTTCGACATGGAGCCGTGGCAATCCAGCACATGGTGCCACTGCGAGGAATGCCACAAGGCGTTCGCCGCGTTCGCGGGGGTGGACCACGTGCCGTCCTCCAAGGAGATTGCGGAGAAGTTCGCCGACCAGTGGGCGATGTTCCGCTGCAGCCACAACGAAAAATCCGTGGAGATCGTCTCGAAGTTCATCAAGGAGTACAACCCCACGCTCCAGTGCGTGGATTACGACTACATCATGCCGTACGGCGACGAGGCCGGGATGATGGCGCGCCGCCGCGCGTGCGGCAAGGATACCTTCGTGAACGAGAAGTGGTTGGATGGGCATCTTTGCAGCTACTACCATACGATCGACAAGGCCGCGTTCCTCGCCATGCGCAACAACGTGCGCTTCCTCAAGAAGTTCTACGTGCCGATGGCGGCGCTCTGCGGCTACGGCAGCTATCTGCGTCCGGGCGAGGTGCTGAATCCGCGCCAGATACGCCAGTTCGCGCTCGCGGCGTTCATGAACGGATGCCCGGGCTACGCGTTCTACTCCGGCGTGTGCTACGACGGCGAAGTGCTGCTGAAGATGATGGAGGCGCAGGACGAGGTCGTCCGCTACGAGGGGCTTCCGTGGGGCAAGACCGACGGCAAGGCCGAACCGAAGTGCGCAAGCGATCAGTTTGCGTTCGCCTCGACGGTGCGGCCGGACGGCACGGAGGTCGTTGCGCTCTTCAACTATGAGGGTGATGAGACGATCCGCGTGTCGCTTGCCGGACAGGAACACGAGGTGGAGCCGTACGGAGTCAAGTTCGTTGAAGTCGGCAGTCGGTAGTTTGGAGGTTTGAGTTTAGAGTTTTAAGTTTAGAGTTTAGAGTTCAGAGTTTAGAGTTTGGGAGAGAAAAACTCCAACTCTAACTCCAAACTGGAAACTCTAAACTGGAAACTCTAAACTCTAAACTGGTTAGAAAGGAGAAAAGCGAAATGAAGACGAAAGCGATGATTGCGGGCGCGATTGCGGTTGTATGCGCGATTGGCGCATCGGCCGTGGATACGCGCGATTACAGCACGTACATCAAGCTGAAGGCGGATACGGATCTCATCGCTGAGACCGGCGGCTGGCCAGATGCGAACAAATGGAATCCGGAAGGCGAGATGACGGATGAAGGGTACTACCTGATTCCGTCCGGGAAGACGCTCTACTCCCGGACGAACACGGCCTTTACGAATAAAAACGGAGTGGCCTATCAGCCAGGTGGAACTTGGCCTATGGCGGAAATGGCCATACAGGGTACGTTCAGCGTTACGGCATCGGGTGGACGGAACAGGGCTGCCGTCACGCCGCGCCTTGCGCTCCTTCCGGGCGGCAAAATCGGCATCAGTTCGGCATACGGCACGATCAAGGGAACGACTCTCGACATTCGCGGCACGGCGGCGAATCCGTCGCTGATCACTTATGGTTACGCCAACACCGGCGACAAGTCCGGCTACTATGCGCAGCTTGTCATCACTTTTACCGGCGATGAGGATGGCGTGGTGAAGTTCCAGTACACCGGAAGCGAGAACTACAGCGTATTCCAGCGTGCATTCCGTGTGACAGGCGGCTTTGCCGACTTCCTTGGCACGGTGATCGTGGACGGGGCCGACACCTGGCTACGCCCTGAGACTTCGGCCACCACATTCGATGTCGGCGGCACGCTGTGGGTGACGAACGGCGCGAACGTCTATATTGATACGGTGTCACCGACGAGGCAATTGCAAAACCTCGCTGGTGCGAGGTTTTGTGATTGAGGGATGGGGGTGGCGGATGGTCTGGAGGGCGAAACATGTACGACAAGGAGCGAAGA
>CACZCD010000031.1 GCA_902779565.1 uncultured bacterium
CCGCCGCGACGGCCGCGCTGGCGTGTCTGCCGATCTGTCTGGTGGAGGGCAATTACCCGATGTTCTTCCTTGGCCGCGCGATGCAGGGTGTCGCTGCCGGGTTCATCGGCGTGGTGGTGCCGATGTATCTCGCCGAGTGCCTGGACGCGAACAGCCGCGGCAAGGGCGCGGGGATGTTCCAGCTACTCGACTTCATCGGTATCACGTTCTGCTCCATCGTGGGGCTTGTCGTCGTCCATACGATCGGGGCCGCGGACGATGCGACCGTCTCCGTCGCGCGCAAATCGCTCGCCTGGAAGACGATCTTCTGGTCAAGCGCGGCGCCGGCCATTCTCTTCTTCCTCGGCGCGCTGGGTTTGAAGGAGTCCCCGCGCTGGCTCTACCGTCGCGGGCGGAAGGAGGAGGCGCTCGCCGCGCTTGCCGCGAACAACGGAGAGGCGAAGGCCAAGGAGATCCTCGATGAGATGATTGCCAGCGACGAGGCCGAAGCGGCGGAAAAGGCGGCGCTCGCGGCCTCGGCGAAGGGCGATACGCTTTTCCAGCGCAAGTATGTGCTGCCGTTCTGCGTTTCGCTCGCGGTTCTCATCTGCAACCAGGCGATTGGGTTCAACGCGATCCAGTACTTCTCGATCCCGATGTTCATGAAGGCGGGTCTCTCTCAGGCGACGGCCAACGCCGCCAACTTCATTGTGTGGCTCGTCCCGATTCCGATCACTGCGCTTGCGCTGTGGCTGGTGGACCGCAGCGGACGCAAGACGCTTCTCAAGATCGGCACGCTCGGCATGGTCGTGGCGCTTGCGGGCGTTGCGACGATGTTCCTTTTCATCGAGCGCGGCATGACCGGACTCTTCGCCGGCTGGGCGACTGTGGCGGGCATCGCGCTGTTTGTGGCCTCGTTCTCCATCGGGCCGGGCGTCGTGGTGTGGCTCGCGCTCTCCGAGCTTATGCCGGGGCGCATCCGCGCGAACGGGATGGCGATCGCGCTTTTCGTGAACCAGATGGTCGCGTTCGCGATTGCGGACGCCTTCCTGCCCTGGCAGAAGGCGTGCGGGTATTCGGTCGTGTTCTACTGCCTCGCCGGTTTCGCCTTCCTCTACTTCCTCACGGCGGCGTTTCTCCTGCCTGAGACCAAGGGCCGCACGCTCGAAGAGATCGAGAAGATGTGGGAGCGGAAGAGTTGTTAGTGGTTGGCTTGCCGAGCCGTAGCTTCAGCGAAGGCTGGTGGTTGGTGGTTAGTTAGGAGTTTGGCGTGAGGATGAAAATTGGGATTGTGGGCAAACTGTTCATCGCGATGGCTGTCGGTGCGGTGGTTGGATGCTTTTCGCCGGACTGGGTGATCCGTTCGCTCAATTCGTTCGGGTCGACGTTCGGGCAGTTCATCAAGTTCTTCGTGCCGTTCATCGTGATCGGGCTCGTCACGCCCGCCATCGCCGAGACGGGGAAGGGGGCCGGCAAGCTGCTTCTCGCCACGATGGGCATCGCCTACGCCTCGACGCTCTTTGCGGGGGGCTTTGCGTTCGGGATCGCCCGTTTCACGTTTCCCCACATCCTTGAAAGCGGCGCACTCAGTTCGCTCGCGTCCGTGCGCTCCTTCCCGGCGTACTTTACGCTCGAGATTCCGCCGCTCATGGGGATCACCACCGCGCTGGCGACGGCGTTCATTTTCGGACTTGCGATGGTCGCGGCCGATTCGCCCTACCTCCGCAATACGTTCAACGAGATCCGAAGCGCCGTGACATTGACGATCCAAAAGGCGTTTCTGCCGCTGTTGCCGTTCTACATCCTCGTGGTGATCGCCGATCTCACGGCCAGCGGCAAGCTCGCCGTCGTGGGCGGTGGATGCGTGAAGATCATGGTCACGGCGCTCTGCACGACCACGGCGGTGCTGCTGATCCAGTACACGGTCGCGGGACTGATCGCCCGACGCAATCCGTTCAAGGCGCTTCTGAACATGCTCCCCGCCTATCTCACCGGCTGGGGCTGCTGCTCGTCGGCGGCCACGCTGCCCGTCACCCTGCGGCAGACGCGCAAGAACGGCGTGTCGGAGAAGATCACCGATCTTGTGATTCCGCTCTGCTCGAACGTGCATCTGGCCGGCAGCATGGCGAACATGGTCGTCTATACGGCAGGCTTCATCGTTTTGGGCGGTGGCGCGATCTCGCTCGGGCATTATGTCGAATTCATGTTCATGCTCAGTATCATCGCCGTGGCGTCGCCGGGGATTCCGGGCGGCGTGGTGCTCGCCTCGGCGGCCATCGCGGAGACGGCGCTCGGCTTCACGCCGGAGCGCTATGCGCTTGTCATTGCCACCTACATGGCGCTCGACGGCATGGGCACGGCCTGCAATCTCACGGGTGACGGCGCGATTGCGCTGATCGTAGATCGCTTTTCCGGCGCGCGCGAACAGGCCTAATCCTCGCGCCTCGTTTTATGATATAATTCGCGATACTCTTTCAAAGGCAATTGTGGATGGCGAAGGTCAAGCTGACAAAGACGGAGCTTAAGGCGCAGTCGGACGCCCTCAAGCGGTTCCAGCGGTTCCTGCCGATGCTGCAGCTGAAGAAGCAGCAGCTTCAGGCGGAGATCGCTGGCATCGTCCAGAAGGCCGAGGCGGTGACCGCGCGCGAGCAGGCCGCCCGCGCGGCGCTTGGATCCTGGGTCGGGCTGTTCGCCGCCGTCGGTGAGGAGTTCCTTGCCGGTCTCGTTCAGGTGAAATCTATCCATACGGGGACGGCGAACATTGCCGGCGTGACGATTCCTGTCTTTGAGTCGGTGGAGACGGAGGTCAAGGAGGTTGATGCGTGGTCCACACCGGCTTGGATTGACGATGCCGTGAAGGCGGTGACAGAAATCCTTTCGCTCCGCTGCGAACGCAAGGTGCTTGAGTGCCAGCGTGCGCTTGTGACGGCGGAGCTGACAACCACCTCGCAACGCGTAAACCTCTTCGAGAAGGTGAAGATCCCGACCTGCAAGGAGAATATCCGCGTGATCAAGATCGCAATCGGCGACGAGCAGACGGCCGCCGTCACACGCGGCAAGATCGCGAAGAGCCGTGTGCCCGAAACGTCGCCCGACGGGGAGGTGGCGGCATGATCGTTCCGATGAAGCGGTTGATTCTGCTGTGTGTCGCGGAAGATTCGGCGAACACGCTTGAAGCCCTTCGGGACCTCGGTGCAGTCCATCTCGAGCTGTCGCAGGGCGGTGGTGGCTTGACGGGAACGGCGAAGGAGACGCTTGAACGCGCGGAGCGCGCTCTGCGTCTTGTCGAGAAGGCGAAGAAGGATCGGAAGGGACTGGACGCGACAAGCGCATCCCTCCCAGTGGATGAGGTGCTGGCGCTCGACGAGAGGCGAGAAGAACTCAAAGGGGAGCTTGAGGCGCTCAAGGCGACTTGCCGCCGCTATGAGCCCTTCGGCGATTTCGATCCGGCGCTTGCAAAGAAGCTTGAAGAGGTCGGCGTGCGGCTGCAGCTGCGCGAGGACGGTTCTTTTGAATTTCTCTATGGATCGGAAGAGGGGAATGGGACGGCTCGTCCTTTGCCGCTTCCGACGGAACGCCTTTCCGTCATGCAGAGGAAGGTCGCGCAGGCGGAGTCGGAAATCGGCGCGCTCACGGCGCAGATCGGTGCCGTGGAGCGCGAGGCGCTTGTGAAATCCGTGCCGGGACTTCGGGACGCCGTGGCGTTCGCGGCGGCGGCCGATGAGCTGGCGGCGAATCGCGTGTCGCTCGGCGCGGCGGAAGGGGCCACACTTGCGACGGTGAGCGGTTGGATTGCCGCCGACAACGTGGCGACGGTTGAGGCGGCGGCGAAGACGAACGGTTGGGGGCTTGCGCTCCGAGACCCGAATGCCGACGAGACGCCGCCCACATTGATCCGTCCACCGAAGCTGTTCCGTCCCGTCAAGGCGCTCTTCGAAGGGCTCGGGATCGCGCCCGCCTATACGGAGGCGGACGTCTCGGTGCCGTTCATGTGCTATTTCTCGATCTTCTTCGCGATGCTGGTGGGTGACGGTGGCTATGGCGCGATCATTCTGGCGCTCGCGCTCGGCGGATGGTGGAAGTATCGTCAGGCAAAGCGTCCCGCGCCGCTGATGAAGAGCTGGCTCATTCTGCTTACCGTGTTCTCGTCGGCGACGGTGGTGTGGGGCTTCCTTTCGAACACCTGGTTCGGGGCGGGGTTGCCGTTCGCGGCGGAATGGCCGACGGTGAAATGGCTCGGCGATCCGACCTATGGCAACATGATGCTGCTCTGCTTCACGATCGGCGTGAGCCATCTGATGATCGCGCGCATCTGGACGGGGCTTTGCATGCTGAACGACCGCACCTGCCTTGCGCAGTTCGGCTGGGCGGGCATTCTCCTTTTCATGTATCTCGTGACGAATTCTATCGTCGGCATCTTCGGCGGCATTCCGTCCTGGGCCTATTGGATGTTCGGCGTGTCGCTCGTGCTGGTGTTCGGCTTCACGCTCAAGGGCAACGAACTGAAGAGCCGCGGCATCGAGCTTGGCATGCTGCCGTTGAACATCATGAGCGCGCTCGGCGACATCATCTCCTACGTGCGTCTCTTTGCGGTGGGGCTGGCCTCCGTGAAGGTCGCGCAGAACTTCAACGATATGGCCGTGGGGCTGGATCTTCCGCTGTGGCTGAAGATCGTGCCGATGGTGCTGATCCTGCTGGTCGGGCACGGCCTCAACTTCGCGATGGCGGGGCTTTCGATTCTTGTCCACGCGGTGCGCCTCAACACGCTTGAGTTCTCGAACCACAAAGGTGTCTCTTGGGCCGGCTACGCGTTCAAGCCGTTCAAGAGAAGCACCTGAACCCAACCGACTGCCAACTACAAACTATCAACTACAAACTATCAACTACCAACTATCAACTGAAAGGAACAAACACATGGATGCAATGGTCGTTTCTGGAGCAATTGCCTGTCTGGGGCTGAGCGCCGCCGGGTCGGCGTTTGGGACGGGTTTCGCCGCCTCTTCTGCGGTCGGTGCTTGGAAGAAGTGCTACGCGGCGAACAAGCCCGCGCCGTTCATTCTGCTGGGTCTTGTCGGCGCGCCGATCACGCAGACTCTGTACGGGATGATTCTGATGTTCATCATGCTCGGCAAGACGGGCGTGGCTGGCGCGGGCGTGCCGTTGCTGATCCTGGGAATCTTCGCGGGGCTTGGCGTGGGGCTCTCCGCGCTCTTCCAGGGCCGCGCGGCGGCGGCGGCGTGCGATGCGCAGGCCGAGACGGGGCAGGGCCTCACGAACTACTTCGGCGCGCTCGGCATCGTCGAGACCGTCGCCATCTTCACGATGGTGTTCACGATCATCGCCCTCGGCAAGATCGGGTAAGTGTCCGCGCAGACGAAAAGAACGGACGAACTGGCAACGGCTCCGCTGGGGCCGTTGCTTTTCCGCTATTCATGGCCAGCGCTGGTGGCGATGTGCCTCAACGCGCTCTACGCCGTCGTCGACCGCTTCTACATCGGCCATGGCTGCGGCGAGGACGCGATGGCGGCGCTCACGCTCGTGTTCCCGGTGATGATGCTCTTCGGGGCATTCGGCGTGTTCGTGGGGGCGGGACATTCGGCGGCGCTGTCGCTGAAGCTCGGCGAAAGGAACCACGAAGCATGCGAGAAGCTTTTGGGACAGCTTGTGGCGTTCAAGCTGCTGCTCTTCTTCCTCCTGCCGCCGTTCGTGTTCTTCAACGCCGATACCGTTCTCGGCTGGTGTGGTGGTGCGAAGGTGTCGCCCGCCGCGTTTGCCGCCGCGAAGAGCTATTTGCGGATTGTGGTGTTCCCGATGGTGTTCAGCCATCTTGCCTTCGGACTGTCGGCGATGATGCGCGCGGAGGGGAACGCCGTCAACTCGATGGTTTGCATGATCGTGGGGTTTGGCGCGAACCTGATCCTCGACCCACTCTTCATTTTCGGACTTGACCTTCCCGTCCTCGGTCTTCATCTGCCGGCGCTCGGTGTGGCCGGCGCGGCGTGGGCGACGAACATCGCCATGTTCCTCAGCTTCCTCTGGGCAGCGCGCTACTATCTGAGTGGTAGGAGCACGGTGCGCTTCCGGTTCCGTCGCATCGGCTTCTACCGTCCGCTGCTCGCCAAGCCGATGGGGATCGGCCTGGCGCCGTTCCTGCAGCAGCTGATGGGGGCGCTCATCAACCTATCGCTCGCGGCGGCGTTCGCGCATTGGTCGCCGGACGAATCCGCCGCCACGATGCAGATCGCCTCGCTCGGCGTGTTCCAGAGTCTGTCGATTCTCGCCATCATGCCGATCTTCGGCACGCAGCAGGGACTTCAGCCGATCTTCGGGTACAACTGGGGCGCACGGAACTTCGCGCGCGTCCGGGAGGCGTTCGTGCTTGGGTTCTGGATCACCACCGTGCTCTGCGTGGCGGCGAGCGCCGTACAGACGATCCCGCCATTTCCGCGGATGCTTGCGTCGTTCTTCGTGGAGCATGGAAACGAGGCGCTTTTGACGACCGCTGCGCACGATCTTTCCGTTGCGAACTGCATGATCTGGACGATCGCCATCAACGTGGTCGCAACGACCTATTTCCAGTCCATCGGGCATCCGCGCACGGCCATCTTCCTTTCGATGCTCCGTCAGGGCGTGTGTCTCATCCCTTGTATCTGGCTGCTGCCGATCCTCGGCGCGCGCACGGGGTTTTTCGCGCCGGCGCTCGGCGTTTGGCTCGCCCTGCCGGTCTCGGACGTTCTCTGCCAGCTCGCGACCGTGCCGCCGATTCTTGCCCATCTGCGCTTCCTGAAGAAGGTTAAAAAGTTGAAAAGTGGAAAGGTGGAAAAGTGTTGTTCCATGAGCGAAGTCACAACTCCACGATATCCTCTGCGAACTCAGCCTCTCTGAACCTCTGCGTGAGATAAAATAACTACCAACTATCAACTACCAACTACCAACTGACAAGACCATGAAAAATTCGCGTTTGACGCTCGTGCTGCTCGTCCTCTGCTTTGCGCTGTGGGGCGTGGTGAACAACATGTCCGATAACCTCGTGCCGGCGTTCCAGCGCATCTTCACGATGGACCAGTCCAAGGCAGTGCTCGTGCAGGTGGCGTTCTACGGCGCGTATGCGGTGCTGGCGCTCTTCACCTCGATCCTCGTCGAGGAGTTCTCGTTCCGCGCGGGGATTCTGATCGGTCTGGGCGTGTACGTGTGCGGGGCGCTGCTGTACATTCCGGCATGCGTGCATCAGAGCTTCGACTTCTACTTCATCGGCATCTTCGTGGTGGCGGGCGGCTGTGCCATCCTTGAGGCGTCGTCCAACTCGTGCATGCTCGCGCTCGGCGATCCCAAGAGCGCCATCCGGCGGCTGAACTTCGCGCAGGCGATGAACCCGGTCGGATCGCTCGTGGGCATCTTCCTTGCGCAGCGCATCATTCTCGCGAACCTCAACCCCGCCACCGTCGAGGAGCGCCTGGTGATGCCGCCGGAGACGCTGAAGGGCATTGTCCATACGGAGCTGACGTGGATCTGTGTGCCGTATGTGGGGCTGTGTCTTGTGATGATCGCGATCTGGATCTACTTCTGGCGTCATCCGATCCACACGGCGGTGGAAGGGGAGGCAAACCGCGCGCCGCTCCGGACGCGTCTGGCGCATGTCGGCAGCGCGATGTTCCTCACCGCGGCGCCGTTCGCGCTCACGGGGTGGCTTTTCCCGAACATGGACAAGCTCGCCTGGATGCTCTGCGGGATGATCGGTCCGTTCTCCTGCATCTTCGCGATTCCGTCCTACCGCGCTTCCTTCTTAGCGCTCATCCGCACGCCGCGCTATGTATTTGGCGTGATGGCGCTTTTTGCGTATGTGGGGATGCAGATTGCGGTGTGGACGTGGATGAACGCTTACTGCCAGAAGGAGCTGTCGGTGCCGCCGGACCGTGCCGCCACGTACTATCTGCTCGCGATCGCCATCCACACGGCCAATTGCTGGGCCGGTTCCTATGCGATGAAGTGGATTGCGCCGTGGAAAATCATGGCGACGTTCTGCGTGTGCGGGGTGCTGTGCTCGCTCGGGACGGTCTATCTGCCCTCGGATGTGCTGTTCAGCGTGGGCGGGGTGCCGTTCTCCGCCAATGTGCTGTCGCTCGTGGGCATTAGCGTGTTCATGGCGATCCTCTTCCCGACGATCTATGGCATGGCGCTTGGCGGACTCGATCCGAAGTGCTTCAAGCTCGGAGGCCCCGGCATGATCATGGCGATTTTGGGCGGCGCGATCATCACGCCGTGGATGGCGGGTGTGATCAGTGCGAAGTCGAGCGCGTTCTTCTCGCTCGTGCCGATGTACTCTTTCGAATGGGACGCGAACCTCCGCACCTCCTCCGGCGCGCTTCGTGCCTCGTTCTTCATCCCGGCGATCTGCTTCGTCGCCATGTTCGTCTATGCGCTCGTCTTCCGCAGCGGCAAACGCCGCACATAGCCGAGTCCGTGCTGAGGCACAGTGGTTTTTTCCACGTGGTGCTTGCATTTTGCGGTGGGTTCTGCTATCTTTCACGGCATTCGAACAAATTTAAAAGGAGATCAACATGAAAAAACTGATTCTGATGACGGTCGCATGCCTGCTGGCAACCTTGACGTTTGCCGCGCAGTGCGAGGGCAAGACGAAGAAGGGCGAGCGCTGCAAGCGCGAAGCGGCTGAGGGCAGCAAGTACTGTCTCGGCCATGCCGACCAGGCGAAGGCCGAGAAGCTCAAGGACGACGGCACCTGCTGGGCCGTCACGGAGGCGGGCACCCGCTGCAAGCACAAGAAGGACGGCGAGAGCGATTACTGCAAGCAGCATGGTCCGGACACGAAGGCGAAGAAGCCTGGTGGCCAGTGCCGTGCCCTCAAGTGGGACGGTGAACGCTGCACGCGCACGGCCGACGGCGAGTACATCTACTGCAAGCAGCACCGCAAGCAGCCGACTGCGGCAACGAAGGAGGTTGAGGAAGCGCCTGCGACCAAGAAAGCGTCCCGCAAGAAAGCGGCTGCCGAGGCTTCAACCGACGAAGCGCCTACTGCAAAGAAAAAGTCCCGCAAGAAAGCGGCGGCGGCAGACGCTGCGACTGACGAACCGCCGGCCAAGAAGAAATCCCGCAAGAAAGCCACCAAGGAATAAGTTGGTGGCCGCTCCTTGTCGCTCGCCGCTTCAATCGAGGTCGAGCGAGCGCCGCAGGACGTTTGCGAACGCCGTGGCGATTTGTTTCGCGCCGATGTCGTTGACGTGCGCGTAGTCGAAGGCGCCGTCGCCATCGGGGACGATCATGTCCTTCATGCGCACGATGTGGAGGTTCTTCCAGAACGCGCGGTCGCTCTCCTTGAGCTCGGCGACGAGATCGGCGATGAAGTTGCGCTTCGGCTTCTCGAACGCAAAGGCATCCGGTCCGTTCACCCAGTAGTATTCCCCGATGAGGATCGGCACTTCCGGGCGCCGTCGGTGGAGCCGCTCAAGGAAGGGGCGGTAGAGGGACTGCATGGTCTCGATCGTCTGCTGTTCGCCGCAGCAGAGGAAGCAGTACGCCGCCGCATCGGTGTCGGCGAGGTAGCCGAGCATGGATTCCTCCAGCTTGCCGTTCCCGGAGTAACCCTGGTTGATGATTTCCACGTCCAGCATCCGGCCGAGGATGGAGGTCCAGAGCATGCCGGGGCGAGAGGAGCTGTAGCCGTTGACCATCGAGGTGCCGTACACGACGATGGGCTTCCCGAGCGCATGCGGGCGCGCTTTCGAGATGGAGGCCGTCTTCCGGATGCCGACCGAGAACGACTCCACACGGTTGAAGACGGGAAGGTAGATGGTGCAGGCGCGGCCCGGCACCCACATGACATCGAGCGTGTTGGTGCGGGCGCGCGGGAAGTCGTTCAGCCAGAAGCGCCAGCCATGCTCCGAGAACCACGAATACACGTCGATGCCGGAGTGCGCCAGCCCGGTGGCGACGTTACGCGCGTAGGGCGGATTGTTGGCTAGCGACCAGCGGACGCGGATGAGGTCGGAGTCCGTCTTGAAGCGGAAGTTGAGACCGGTGGAGGTCCGCGCCATGCCGCGGATGATTGCGAGATCCGGCGCCGCACGCAGCTCCGCGGGGAGCCGGGCGTAGAGGTCGTCGGGGGTGGCGGCGGCGAAGCTGCGTCCTTCAAGCGGAAGCTGCGAACCGTCGATCCACTTCAGGTCGGCGTCCGGCACATCCGATTTCCACGGGGCGCGCGCGAAGGCGGTGAGACAGAGCGCGCAGAGCAGCCAGGGCATTCTTTTCATCAGGGATTTCCTTCTTTGCGAAAAACATGGGGAGGATGGTACCACGCCACCCTGTGGCTGTCAAGTGCGCTTCGCTCAAATTCGTGAAGCTGCATGAAATGCCACGGCATTTATGATATAATCCCCTGCCATGAACTGTGAAGAACTCAACAGACGCTATGGTGCGCCTGAACGAATTGTTTTCCGGGAGGGCCCTCAGGGGACGCCCATCGTTGCGCTCGCCAACCAGTATGGCAGCGCGCAGGTCTCGCTCTTCGGCGCGCAGGTGCTTTCCTATCAGCCGACCGGCAACTTTCCGGTGCTGTATCTGCCGAAGGAAATCTCATTCGGACCGGACAAGGCCGACCATGGCGGCATCCCCGTGTGCTGGCCGTGGTTCGGGAAGAACGGTCCGGAAGGGTCCTACGGGCACGGCTTCGCCCGCCGCATGCTTTGGCGTGTCGCGGGGAGCGAGTACTCCGAGGATCTCACGGAGATCACGCTCGCGCTCGACTGCACGGAGGAAACGAAGCGTCTTTGGCCGTACGATTTTGAGCTCCAGCTCAAGATCTCGGTGTCGATGAAGCTGAACATGGGGCTCAAGACCACGAACACCGGCACGGAGCCGTTTGAGATCACGGAAGGGTTCCATCCGTATTTCCTCGTGCGCGATCGTGACGCGGTGACGGTGCGGGGCCTGGACGGATGCGCCTTCTGCGACGCCCGCAAGACGCGCGTCGCGGATGCGGTCTGGACGGGCGACCTCGCCTTCAACACGGAGTACGACCATGTGTTCGCCGTGAAGAAGAACGAGTTCGCGATTCTCGATCCCGGTCTTCGCCGTGCGATCGCCATCGCTGCGCGCGGCAACGCCAAGCTCGTCTGCTGGAATCCCGGCGCCGTGGATCTGCCCGACCGCAATCTTGGCCCGGATGAATGGCGAAAGTTCATCTGCGTGGAGCCGGCGACGCTCTTCAAGGAGGATGCCACGGTCAAGATCGCCCCGGGCGAATCCCATGAGCTGCTGATGGCGGTTCAGGCCGTGCCGGAAAAATGATGCGCGCCGCGCTTGTCATCACGTCCATCCGCTACTGCATGACGGCGCAGGAGACGCTGCGCGTGCAGGATACGGTGGCGGCGCTGCAGCGCATCGGATGGGCCGTGGACGTGCTCACGCCGCGCGCCAACCCGATTCTCACGGCGGCGCTCGATGCGTCCGTACGCGTGTTTACGGTGCCGCGCGTGCCGCTCTTCCGCCATGTCCTTCTGTTTCTGAAGGGGTTTGCGCTCGCCACCAAGCGCAACTATACGGTGCTGCATGGTCTTGATGAAGGCGTCGGCCTCGCAAGGACCATTGACCGCATGACGTTCAAGCGCGCGGCGTATGTCGCCGAAGTGCATCATCCGGATTCCGTGAGCCCCGCCACGATCGCCAACGCCTCGGCGATCATCGTGCCGGACGAGGAAACGCTTGCTGCGTTCCGGGAACCGCCGCCGTTGGCGCGCGTGTCGATTCTCCCGGACCCGCATGCCGAACTGTCTGAAAACGCCTTCACCGCCGCCGAGTACGCATCCGCCATCGACGGCATCTACACCTATGTGCTGCGCACGCGTCCGGAGGTCTCGGCATGAAGAAGAAACAAACGAAGATAAAGCCGCTGAAGTCGCTGTTCGGCCTGTTCGCCCGCCGATCGAAGTCAAAGCGGGGCGCGAAGCGGCCTGTGAATCCTCTCCGGCGGTTCGCCCGCCGTTTTGCGCTGGCCTCGGCTGCGGTCGTCGCGATGCTTTCGATGTTGGGCGGCTGGTTTGTGAGCCATCCCTGGCAATGGATCTCCGACAAGTGCGACGATTGGCCGCGTTTCATCACCGCACCGCTCATCTACTTCGGCGACCGCACGATCATGCTGACGGACGGTCTTGGCTGGACGGGGCATGATGCCGTCTATGATTTCGACGAACCGGCACCGGCGGGCTCCGTCCTGTTTGCCGGCGCGCCTGTCCGCCTGGGACCGCCGGCTGTGGCGGACGTGCGCGTGGTTGAGAAGGGCGACTTCACCATCGGCTGGTCCTCCTCTCTAAAGCATCCGCTCTGGGTGGCCTACCATGTACCGGCCGAGAAGTCATACGAAGCGGGGAAGCGGCCGGGGTTCCGCGCCGATCCCGCCCTCCGGGATACGCCGGCCGCGACCGCCTACAAGGGATCTGGCTATGACCGTGGGCACATGGCGCCGAACCATGCCATCGCCACACGCTTCGGCACGGAGGCGCAGAAGCAGACGTTCTACACGTCCAACGTGTCGCCGCAGAAGCCGGCGCTGAACCGTGGACCTTGGCGTGAGATCGAGCATCGCATTGCCGACCTCTGGACCGCGAAGTACGGCGAGATCTGGGTGATCGTCGGCTGCGTGCCGGGCGATGAGGAGGACCGCCTGCCGTCCGGCGTGGATGTGCCGAAAGCGTTCTGGCAGGTCATCGTCGCCCAGACGGCGGATGGCGTGCGTGCGTTGGCCGTCTATATGCCGAAGAACATTCCGTTCTCGGCGTTCCCCGTCCACAACATCATGACTATCGACGAGCTGGAGCGCCGCACGGGTCTGGACTTCTTCCCGGACATGCCGGAATTTCTGCAGAAGCCGCTTGAGGCCGATCTTCCTACGCGCCTGTGGCCCGTGCGATTCATTGACATCTTCCGGCTCATCATGCTCCGGTTCACCTGAAAAAGCACTTTTCTGACAGCTGACCGCGGACGGAGTCCTTGCTCTATCAACTGCCAACTCTCAACTTTTTTGCTATAATCCGCGCCCATGAAACCAATTGCCGTAATACCGACCTACAATGAGCGGGAGAATGTCGAAGCGCTGGCGGCGGCGGTGCTCGAGAACCTTCCGCCGGAAGGCGAGCTGTTGTTCCTTGACGACAACTCGCCCGACGGTACGGGCGAAATCATCGACGGGATGTGCGCGAAGGAGCCGCGCATCCACGTGATGCATCGGCAGAAGAAGGAGGGGCTCGGCCGTGCCTACGTGGCGGGATTCGCGGAGGCGCTTCGCATGGGCGCGACGCATGTCATCGAGATGGATTGCGATTTCTCCCACAATCCGAAGGACGTGAAGCGGATGCTCGCGGAGATGGCGGCGCCGGAGCCGCCGGATGTGGTGATCGGTTCGCGCTACGTGAAGGGCGGGCGGTGCGTGGGATGGCCGTTCAAGCGTTGGTTCATTTCGCGGTTTGGCGGCCTCTTCATCCGCCTGATGCTGGGCGTGCCGGTCAAGGATCCGACCGGCGGGTTCAAGTGCTTCCGGCGCGCGGCGCTGGAGTTTCTGGGCGATTTCTCTCTCATCCGGTCGTTTGGCTATTCGTTCCAGATGGAGATGAACTTCCGCATGGCCAAGGCCGGCTTGAAGCTGAAAGAGATCCCCATCACGTTCACGGAGCGTCGCGCCGGGCAATCGAAGATCACCGGTTCCATCGCCACTGAGACGCTGAAGATGGTGTGGAAGTTGAGGTTTGGGGGATAGAGGATCGTTCGCTACAAACAGGTGAGTTGATATGGTTGGAATCTGGATAAAGGCGCTGAGAGTCAATCAGTGGACGAAGAATGCGGCGGTGATGCTCGCGTGGTTCTTCTCCGTGGCCGACGCCTCCCAGAAGGAGCTGGCGCGCGGTTTCGGATCGTTCATGATGGCCGTGGGGATGGCGGCGTCGTTCTGTCTCGTCTCGAGCGCCTTCTATCTGCTCAACGACGTCTCGGACTACGATGCCGACCGGCTCCATCCGCAGAAGCGGCTCCGGCCGGTGGCGGCGGATCTCATTTCGAAGATCGCGGCGGTCAAGGCGGCGCTTGTTCTGTTTGCCTCCGGCGTTCTGTTTCCGTCGCTCGTCGTGATGATCTACCCCGGGCGCACCATCGCGTTCGGCACCATTATGCTCTATTCGGTGATCCAGTGCTTCTATTCGGGCTTCCTGAAGCACATTCCGTACGTGGACGTGTTCGTGATCGCCTTCGGGTTCGTGCTGCGCGCCGTGGCCGGGGCCGCCGTGATCGACGCGTACATCTCGCGCTGGCTGCTCGTCTGCGCCTTCACCCTCTCGCTGTTCCTGGCGTTTTCCAAGCGCCACCACGAGCTGGTTTACCACGCCCAGACGCGCAAGGCGCTTGCGGGATATCGCAAGGGGATCCTCAATTTTCTCATCCTCGTGACAGCGGTGGCTTCGGTGGCGGAGTACATCTGCTATACGCTCCGCTCGGCGATGGGGAACCGCTTCCCCGGGCTTGTGGTGACGGCGGCGTTTGTGGCGTTCGGCATCGGGCGCTATCTGCTGCTCGTGTATCGGGAAGGGGGCGGGGACCGCCCCGAAAAGGTCCTGCTTACGGACAGGATCCTGTGGATCGCCCTTGTGGGGTATGCGCTCTCCGCCGTCCTGGCCGTCGCCTGGACGCGCTTCTAAGAGAGGGGCGCCACAACGATACCGGACAGGACCGCGGTCCGTCAGAGCAGCAGCAGCTTGAGGGCATAGACGACCGCGAGACTTGTGAACGCCTGCAGGATGCTCACGAGCGGCAGCACGCGATAGGCGATGCTGGGTTTCATGTCTGACGTGGAGGTCACCACCCAGAAGAAATCGTCGTTTCCGTGGAACACCATGAAGCCGCCAGAGGCGCAGGCGAGCATGGCGATCACGCGTCCGATGGGTGTGGCGAAGCCAAGGGTGTCCAGCAGCGGCAGCAGCATTGAGGCGGCGGTGATCATGCCCACCGTGCCGCTTCCGATGGCGGTGCGGAAGAGTGCACCGATGGCGAACGGCACCAGCAGTCCCGCCGAGACGCCGGAGAAGATGGTTTTCACGATGGCGTCCAGGTTGGAGAGTTTCAGCACCGCCGCGAACGCGCCGCCCGCGCCGACGATGAGCACGATCTGTCCGGCGGTCTTCAGCGCTTCGCCGAAGGCGCCGTCGAATGTCCAGACGTTCCGGTCGGACGGATTGAGGCGTCGGTGGGTGATGAACGCGAGGGCGAGGCCGATGAGAAGGGCGATGACGGTGTGGCCGAGCGCGTGCGTGAGACGGTAGAGGACGCCGTCGCCGAACGGTCGCGATTCGAGCCCGCCGACCGTCCGCACGAGCATGAGCCCAATCGGGACGAGAATCGGCAGGAACGCCTCCAGCGCGCCGGGGAGTCGCCGGCGGGACGCCTCGGCTTGAGGAGGCAGGTCTTCGGGCAGGTAATGGTAGCGGCGGCCGAGAATGTTTCCCGCGATGAGCGCGATGGCGACAACGGGGATGGAGACGAGCATGCCGAGCAGGATCACGAGGCCGAGGTCGGCGCCGAGGATACCGGCGACCGAGAGCGGTCCGGGGGTGGGGGGCACGAGCATGTGCGTGGCGTGCAGGCCCATCGCGAGGGCCACGGCCATGAGCGTCATGCTGCGCCCCGTATCGCGCGACAGGCGCTTGGCGAGCGGTGCGAGCAGCACGAACGCGGAATCGCTGAACACGGGGATGCTGACGAAATAGCCGGTGGCCGCGAGACCGAGTCCGGCATGCTTGGGGCCCGTGATCCGGAGCATGGTCTCCGCCATCTTCTCGGCGCTTCCGCTTTTTTCCATCAGGGCGCCCATCACGGTTCCGATGGCGATCACCACGCCGATTCCGGCGATGGTCGCGCCGAGTCCGCCGGCATAGGCATCCATCACGGCGTTCACGTCAAGTCCTACGGCGAGACCGAACGCGAGCGCGGAGAGCGTGAGGGCGAAGAACGGGTGGAGCCGTACCTTGACGGTGAGCGCCACGAGAAGGGCGACCGAGGCGGCGATGCAGCAGAGCATGTAGGCTGACGACATAGAAAAGTTTTCCCTTGTCCGAAACGGCCGCGAAGTATACAATAAACGCCTTTCAACCGCAAGGAGCAGATTGGGAAGATGAAAATCGCGAACATTGAGACGCCGGTGCTGGTGGTGGACCGGCCGGCCTTTGAGGAAAACCTCAGGATCATGGACGGGCTTCTCTCGAAGTCACCGATGACCCTCTATCCGCACTACAAGTCGAACAAGTGCCTTGAGATCGTCCGTCGGCAGCTCGCGCACGGGGCGGGCGGCATCACCTGCGCCAAGGTCTCGGAGGCGGAGGATCTCGTCGCGGGCGGCGTAAGGACGGTGGTGCTCGCCAACCAGGTGGTGCAGCCGGAGAAGATCGCCCGACTTATGGCGCTTGCGGGGAAGGTCGACCTCACGGTGTGCGTGGACGATGCGGCGAACGTGGCGGCGCTCGCGCGCGCGGCGGCCGCCGCCGATGTGCGGCTGAAGGTGCTGGTGGAGTTCGAAGTGGGGTTGAACCGCTGCGGCGTGGCGACGGCGGACGAGGTGATCGCTCTCGTGCAGGCGGTCGCGCGGTGCCCGCATCTGGCGTTCGACGGCATTCAGGCATACGCCGGGCAGCTGTCGCACGAGACGGATGCGGCGGTGCGGCGCACCGCCGTCCTCGAGACGGAACGACGCGTGCGCGAGCTGAAGGCGGCAGTGGAGGCGGCGGGGTTCCCGTGCCGCCACATCGCGGGCGGCTCCACGGGCACCGTTGCGGACAAGCCGGCCGACACGCCCTATACGCAGCTGCAGGCGGGCAGCTATGTGTTCATGGATTCCACGTATGCGGAACTGGCGTTGCCGTTCCGTCCGTCGCTGTATCTGCTCACACGCGTCCTTTCCGTGCGGCCCGGACGCGTGATCCTCGATGGCGGCGTGAAGTCGTTTACGATGGATCAGCATGCGCCGGTGCTGCCTGATCTGCCGGGCGTGCGGTTCGAGCTGAACGAGGAGCATACGATCCTTTTCTCGCCCGGACGCGAGATGCGGCTGAACGACCTTGTGCGCCTTATTCCGGGACACTGCTGCACCACGGTGAACGGACATGACAGGCTTCTGGTCGTTGAGGGCGACGCCGTGGTGGACGAGTGGCGCATCACGAGCCGTGGTCGCGCCCAGTGACGGGGAAAGAAGATATGGTATAATTGGGCACCGATGAAACGGAGAGGGAAGACATGATCGCGTATCTTAACGGAATCCTGGCGGAGAAAAGTCCGGCGGGCGTGATTGTCGAATGTGGCGGCGTCGGCTACGAGGCGCTGATTCCGCTTTCGACGTTCGACCGGCTGCCGGCGACCGGCCAGGCGGTGAAGCTCTTTACCTACCATGCCGTTCGGGAGGACGATGAGATCCTCTTCGGATTCGCGACGCCCGAGGAGCGGGAGATGTTCACGAAGGTGACCTCCGTCTCCGGCGTAGGACCCAAGACGGCGCTCGCCGTCCTCTCGGGCTTCACCCTCGGCGATCTCCAGCTGGCCATCGCGCAGGGGGACGCGAAGCGGATCGCCACCGTCAAGGGCGTCGGCAAGAAGACCGCCGAGCGCATCGTGATCGAGCTGAAGGACAAGGTGAATCCCATCGAGGCGCTCGCCAACTCGTCCGTTGCCTCCACCGGCGCCCAGCGTGCCGTGGTGCGCGATGCGATGCTTGCCCTCACGGCGCTTGGCTTTACGGACGACAAAGCGCGCAAGATGGTCTCGGACGTGCTGGAGCAGGATCCGCAGGTGGCGGATACGGAGACGGTAATCAAGCGTGCGCTGGGAGGCGGCAAATGAAGATTCTGATGCTGGGAGACGTGAATGGCGGGCCGGGCCGTCGCATGCTGACGGAGCATGTGAAGCGCCTCAAGGCCGAGCTGGGTCTTGCCGCCGTGGTCGCCAACGCCGAGAACGCCGCCGCCGGGAACGGTCTCACGGCGGCGCTCGCGAAGGAGATCTTCGAGACGGGGGTGGATGCGATTACGCTGGGCGACCACACCTGGGGACAGAAGGAGTTCGTCACGCAGATCGACACGCTCGCGAACACGGTGCGTCCTGCGAACGGCGGCCTCGGCCAGCCGGGGAAGGGGTGGACGCTCGTCACCACGCCGCTTTGCCGCTTTGCGCTGCTGAATCTCACGGGGCGCATCTTCATGAATCCCGCGGAGTGTCCGTTCCGCACGGCTGACGCCTGCCTCAACGAGATGCCGAAGGATGTGCCGGTGTTCGTGGATTTCCATGCCGAGGCGACCAGCGAGAAGAACTCGCTCGGCCACTATCTCGACGGACGCGTGACGGCGGTCGTGGGCACGCACACGCATGTGCAGACCTCGGATGCGCTCGTGCTGCCGAAGGGGACGGCGTATCTGAGCGACCTCGGGATGTGCGGTCCGTATCTCTCCTCCATCGGGCGCGAACTCAAGCCGGTGCTGACGAAGTTCCTGTCCGGCATGCCGTCGCGCTTCAATATCGCGGAAGGTCCGGCCACATTGGAAGGGGCGGTGATCACCTTCGACCCCAAAACGAAACTCGCTTCGTCCATCGAGACGCTCCGCGTGCGCGAGCCGTTCGCCTGAAAGTCCGTGTCCGTGATCTTGGCAGAGCCGCGCATCGGCGAAATCCCGAAAGGATGTAGGCACCAATATGAATAACAAATACACACAGTCAAGGAAGATGACCCTCGCAGCGGCGGCGGCGCTCCTGTCGGCGGCGGTGTTCGCCTGTTCGGGGTTCTACATCGGAAAGGGCGCCAGCACGGACGGGAAGATGTTCGTGGGGCGCACGCAGGATTCGCCGCCGTGGAACCTCTGCTTCCGCGTGGTGAAGGTGCCGGGCGGCGAGTACGGTCCCTATGCCTACATCGCCTCCCTCCTGCCCTCCTCCACCGGGAAAGGCATGACGATCAAGGCTGTGCGCGAGGGCAAGGACGACGGGAAATTCCATTTCTGCGCCGTATGCGCGAACGAGAAGGGCGTTGTGTGCGCCGGACGCGTCTCAGCCAGGATCATGTCACGTCCGGAAGTGGTGCGGTGCGATCCGTGTCAGGCGAACAGCTTTGGTGGGCACAACTTCGACACGCTCGTGGCGGCAAATTGCGCCAGCGCGAAGGAGGCCATGGACGTTTTCGCGAAGGCGATGCGCGAACACGGGAACAGGGGCTACGAAATCCTGATGTTCGCCGACTCGCATGAAGCGTGGTACGTGGAGGTGTACACCACGCATCATTGGGCGGCGGTGCGCATGCCTGACGACGCGGCGGCCGTGTTCGGGAACCAGTTCATGCTGCAGGACTTCGACCCGAGCGACGCGAACTCCCGCTGCTCGCCCGGGCTGGTGGAGTTCGCCAAGGAGCATGGCTTCCTCGTCCCTGGCAAGAACGCGCCAATCAACCTGCTCAAGACCTTCTCCAAGCCGCTCGCGGACTACTCGAATTTCCGCACCTGGTTCGGACACTATGCCTGGGCGCCCTCTACGGCCGGCCAATACGAGGCCTCCCGTGCGATGCCGCTTTTCTTCCGCCCAGACCGCAAGCTGTCGGCTGCGGACATGTTCGCGCTCATGCGTTCACGCTACGAGGGCGTCCGTTCGCCCGAAGAGACCGGCGACAAGACGGTCCGCACGCTCGGCACCACGAAGCAGGCCACCTGCCACGTGCTGGCGCTTGATGAACGGTTGCCGCCTCCCTATTCCGCCACGGCGTGGATCGCGCTCGGCAACGCGGAACATTCCGTGTTCCTGCCGTACAGTCCGATGGCGACGGAGACCGATGCCGCGTTCGCGAAGGACCAGCCTGACCCGCCGTTCCGCTACGATCCGGAGATGGCGGGGAATGCGTTCCGCAGACTCGGTGCGCTGGCTGAACTGAACCGCAAATGGTATGGTGCCGGGGTGCGCGCGTTCTGGGAACGCCGCGAGGCCGAGCTGCTCGCCGAATGGCCAAAGATCCTCGCCGCCGCCGCGCACAGCGAAGAGGGCCGCAAGACCGTCACGGCGTGGTCCGTGCGCGAACAGCGCCGCGCGTTCGGGGATGCAAGGCGTATCTTCGACGAGCTGATGTGGTACGTGATCGCGAATAACCGTATCGAAGGTGACGGCTCCGGCGCGACCGCAGAGCCGAAAGCCCCGTTCTCCCCTAACCGGTGAAAGCCGACACCCAGCCAGGAATGTCGGTCATGATCCACACCTACTCGTACCGAAGAGTCCAGAGCTGGTATCTGAGACGGTCAGAAAGGTAGCGGTCCTCGTAGGACGGCATGTAGCGCCACTTGCCCTTCGTGGTGTACCCGTCAAGCCCCGGCATGAGCGCCTTCACGTCGCCGAGCTGCCCGCGCGGCTCAACGGTCACCTCGTCGGCGCCGCTTTTCAGAACCTCCAGGGCGGCCAGCATGAAATCGGCAGGTCCGATGTTCACGCCGCCTACGTCGATGGACGTCGGCAGGAACCGCTTGAGCGAAATCTTACGCGCCGCCTCCCTCAACGCCGCCGCCTTCACCTTTACGGGCGCTGAAACGCCGGACGGCATTTCAAGAAATCCGTACACTTTGCCGGGCCTGTGCTCCTTTTCGTCGCGCAGCAGTTTCACCGCCGCCTGGAAGCAGTCCGCCACGCACCAGGACGCGGGGGACTCAACCGGCGCGAGCGACTTTAGCAGCGCCGCTCGGATTGCCGGAACCTCCGCGCGCGTGATCGCGACGCGCGGCTTCTGGGTGGCGAGCAGATGCTGGCAGTCCGTGATCTCGAAACGCGGATCCGTCTTGAGCCGCCGCACGAAGCAGCGCAGGCGCACGTAGTACTCCGCCGTTTTCAGCGGATCGCGGTTCGGCGGCGCGACCCACTTCCCGTACGGCGTCATGTTGCGCTTATCCCAGTTGAAGCCGTCGGGGTGCTTGGCCTTGATCGCCATGTGTGGGTGCATGTAGAACGTCACGGTGTCGAGCTTCGCGATGTTGTCGAGCTGCTTGGCGATCCATGCCTCCTCGTCCTTGGCCGGGTACATGAAGTGCTCGAGATGGATGCCGCCCGCGCCCTCCGCCGAATACGGGAGATGCCGCTGGTTGCAGTACCAGATCTGCCCGTGCCGCCCGTCGCGGAACACGGGACCGCAACCTCCGAAGAACGGTATGCCCATGTCGGCGTATAGGTAGAACGCCACGTAGGAATGGCTCGGCCCCGGCATGACGGCGCACATGATCTCGTTCGCCTCGCGACCAAGCGCCGCCGCGATCATCCCGATGCCAAGCCACTCGTCGGCGGCGGCCAGACGGTACGCCTCGTCGAAGTCCGCGATATCCGTCTTCTCGTTGATGTTCGGATGGAGCGAATGGTAGAGGGTCTGCGTGCCGATCAGGTGCGGCTTGAGCGCATCCATTACGTCGGTCCGCCGCCAGTCCACGAGTTTCTTCGCGAGGTACCCCACGAACGCGAAGTGCCCGCGCACGCCCTCCTCGGAGAGCATGTTGGCGATGGACACGATCGCGTCGGAGCTCTTCGGATCCGTGTATTCCTCCGTGTCGAAGAAGAACAGCGCCTGCGTCGGCGCTGCTGTTGCGGACGCCGCCAGAAGCGCCGCAAGTAATGCCGTATGTGTTTTCATGCCCTGTATTATACCATAATAAATAGAGGATGCCTCCGATTTCCGATTGCATCCAAACATCTGATTTGCTAACATGTGCGGCATTGAAGGAGAAGTATACTTTTCCTGGATGTCTGACCAGAGAAGAAAACGAGAAAAGAAGAAGGAATCCATGACAACACAAAAAACGTCCGAAGGCTCGCCGTCTGCAGAAGGTTCGAGTGTTGCGAATTCGCCATGCGGTGGCGGCACCGGCCTGGAACCGGGCCGGCGGCTTGTTTCGCTCGATGTCCTCCGGGGCTTTGACATGCTCTTTATCATGGGCTTCTCCGTGCTCGTACAGAAGCTTTGCACGGCGTTCGGATGGGGTGGGAATTGTTGGCTCAGCCAGCAGATGGCCCATGTGGATTGGAACGGCCTTACGCATCACGACACGATCTTTCCGCTTTTCCTCTTCATCGCCGGTGTCGCTTGGCCGTTCTCCTGCGCGAAGCAGGTTGCGCGCGGCGACAGTCCGCGCACGGTTGCGTTGCGCTGCCTGAAGCGGGCGGTGTTGCTGGCGGCGCTGGGCGTCATCTACACAGGCTTTCTCGGAAACTTCGAGAAGTATCGCTTCACCACGGTGCTGGCCCGCATCGGTTTTGCCTGGATGTTCGCGGCGTGGTTGTATCTCTTTGCGGGGATGCGCACGCGCATCGCCGTGGCGGCGGCGCTGCTCATCGGCTACTGGGTGTTCTCCATTCTCGTCGGTGCGCCAGACCATCCCGGCGCGTCGCCGCTTTCGCCGGAAGGTTGCTTCACGGGTTGGCTCGACCGTACATATATGCCGGGAATCATTTTGGGTCCGAAAGGGGCGAACGGTGTCTCGCTCATGGATAATCAGTCGCTGCTCGGGATCTTCCCGGCGACGGTCACGGCCATGCTGGGCGTGTTTGCGGGCGAGTTCCTGCGCGCCCCCGCCGTATCCGGCGGAAGGAAAACCGTTCTGCTGTTGCTGGCGGCGGTGGCGCTTCTCGTGGCAGGTCTTTTCGTGGCGTTCGGGTTCGGCCGCTGGTCCATGCCCATCAACAAGAAGCTCTGGTCGAGCTCCTTCGTGCTTGTCGTGGGGGCCTACTCCACCGCCCTGCTGGCGGCGTTCTACTGGCTCATCGACGTGAAGGGTTGGTGGCGGCACCATCTTTTCTTCAAGGTGATCGGCATGAACTCCATCACCATCTATCTCGCGCAGGTGATCATTCCCTTTAAGCCGATTGCCGCGAATCTCTTCGGCGGTACGGCGGCGTTGTTGCCCCCCGCTTGGGGCACTGTGCTGCTGTCGGCCGGCTACATCGCGGTGTGTTGGTTCTTCCTCTATTTCCTCTACCGCAAGAACGTGTTCCTCAAGGTCTGACCCGCGCGCATTTTGCATTGGTGGATGGCGGCGGCGAAAGCGCCGCGCTTTGGTTCTATCGACCGCAAGCGGCTCTCGCCGCTTTGTGGTATAATTCGCAATTATTTTTGAGAGGAATGAGACTGCCATGGCGGAAAAGAGGAAGATAGTAGTAACGAGCGCGCTCCCCTACGCGAACGGGGACATCCATCTCGGGCATCTGGTCGAGTATCTCCAGACCGACTTCTGGGTGCGGTTCCAGAAGATGCGCGGGCATCGCTGCGTCTATGTGTGTGCGGACGATACGCACGGCACGCCAATCATGATCCGTGCGCGCAATGAGGGCATTTCCCCGGAAGAGCTGATCGCGCGCAGCCATGCGTTGCACCTGAAGGACTTCACGGACTTCGAGGTCGCGTTCGACAACTATTACACGACCAACTCTCCGGAGAACAAGGAGCTTTCCGAGCGCATCTTCGCGGCGATGGCGAAGAGCGGCGCCGTGACCACGCGCACCTCCCCGCAGCTCTGGTGCGAGAAGTGCGGGATGTTCCTGCCGGACCGCTTCGTGAAGGGGACGTGTCCGAAATGCGGCGCGGAAGGCCAGTACGGCGACAGCTGCGACAAGTGCGGCAGCACCTACGCCGCCGAGGAGCTGGGCGCGTCGAAGTGCACGGTGTGCGGCGGCACGCCGACGGTGAAGGACTCCGAGCATCTCTACTTCGAGCTGGAGCCGTTCAAGGAATACCTGCGCAAATGGATTCCCGAACACACGACGAGCGACGTCTCGAACAAGCTTCTGGAATGGTTCAACGAGCCGCTGCGCGGCTGGTGCATCTCGCGCGACGCGCCCTACTTCGGTTTTGAGATCCCGGGGCATCCCGGCAAGTTCTTCTACGTGTGGGTGGATGCGCCGATCGGCTACATCGCCTCGCTCACCAACTGGTGCCAGCAGCGCGGCGAGAAGATCGAGGAGTGGTGGCCGCAGGGCGGCGCACCGGATGCCGCGCCGGAAATCTACCATTTCATCGGCAAGGACATCATCCGCTTCCACTGCCTCTTCTGGCCCGGGATGCTGCATGTGGCGGACTTCCAGACGCCGTCGAAGGTGTTTGTGCATGGCTTCCTCACGGTCAACGGCGAGAAGATGTCGAAATCCAAGGGCACGTTCATCAACGCGCGTACCTATCTCGACCATCTGCCCGCCGCCGCGCTCCGTTACTACTACGCGGCGAAGCTGGGCGGTAACACGGACGACATGGATCTCAACCTTTCGGACTTTGTCCAGCGCGTGAACTCCGATTTGGTCGGCAAGGTGACGAATATTGCCTCGCGCGCGGCGCAGATGCTTCAGAAGAAGCTGGATGGTACGCTCGTTTCCCTTGCCGGACAAGAGGAGGAGCTTGCGCTTCTCAAGCAGCTGCGCGACGCGGGCGAGACGATTGCGCGTCACTATGAGGATCGGCGCTTCAATCTGGCCGTCGTGGAGATCTGCCGTCTGGCCGATGCCGCCAACGAATACTTCGATCGCAAGGAGCCGTGGAAGACCGTCAAGACCGACGCGGAGGCTACGCGTGTCGTCCTCACGGCCGCGCTCAACGCGTTCCGCATCCTGGCGATTTACCTGAAGCCCATTCTCCCGGTCTACGCCGACAAGGTGCAGCTGGCCCGTGTGGT
>CACZCD010000032.1 GCA_902779565.1 uncultured bacterium
GCCGAAAAGTTCCATGACACGATATCCAATGTGTCAGCCGGTGTGTTCGCAACGGTCAAACGGCTCCCGCCCAACACAGGACGCATCGTCACCGTGGTGGTCGCCGCGATCATCCTCCTGGCCGCCATTGCATGGGGAATCTTTGGACTCTACAAGGCGACCAGCGGAGCGCAAACGCCGGAGACGGCACCGACCCAAACAGCTCAGACGCCCTCTGCACCGACAGAGACGGCCCCGAAAGCGACGGAGACAAAGACGAAGCAGAATCCCGGCAAAACGCCCAAGGCGACTGACAAACAGCCGACGACCAAGTCCACCACTTCCAAGCCCGTCACCAAGACAAAGGGTCTGAAGTCCTCCGGCGTCGAAGTTCCTTCCCTCTACATCGACTGACATGCTTTGCGAGCTCTGCCATAACCATGACGCGAGCGGCGTCCTTCACCGGAAGGATGCCAACGGCGAAGACGAGGAGCTCTACGTCTGCCAAGAGTGTCTCAAGGCGAACGGAAAGAGCAAACCGAAAAAGCCGAAAGAGATATCCGTTGTCACGCCGGATGGCGACGAGCCGCCCGCCTTCATCAAGAACTTCCTCGATGCCGCCGTCGGATTGATCGAGGGCGTCGCGGGGGCGGAGCCGCCACAGGAGAAGAAATGCCGGGTGTGCGGCGCCACCTGGAAGAAGATCAAGTCCGAGCGCCTCCTCGGCTGCCCCGACTGCTGGTCGCAGTTCGGCAAGGAGATCCGGGAGGAGTTCCTCACCGGTGCGTACGGGCCGCGGCATGTCGGCAAGATCCCGGAGAAGAGCCCGGACGGCAAACCCTCCCGCGCCTTTCTCGAAAAGGAACTGAAGGAGGCCGTCGCGCGGCAGAACTACCGCAAGGCGGCGCGTCTGCGCCGGCAGCTCGATGAGCTGGACGGCAAGGAGAACGGCGGCGGGAAATGAGCGATTTCGAGATTGACAGCGCCGACATCATCTCGGAGGGTTTCGTGCGGCTCTACCGGCAGCCAACCGACCGCCCGTTCACGCCGGAGAATATCATGAACATCGAGACGGACATCACGTCCCTCCCACGTTTCCATACGGCCGTGACCACCGTCTTCAAGCAGGAATCCCAACTCGCCGCCCGAACCCCGTTTGCCTGGAACCCGGAGTTTGGCTATGTGACTGCGCGACCGGAATTCTGCGGAACCGGACTTGAGATCTCGGCGCTCTTCCATCTGGAGGCGATCAATCTGATCGGTGATCTGGAACCCGTGCTGAACGCCCTCGCCGGACTGCGGATGTCCGCCTGGGGCTACTGCAACGATGGCCTGCGCAACGCCGCCCATCTGTTCCGCGTGACGAACCTCCACCACCTCGGCATCGACGAGCGCGACCTGGCCTCGCGCGTCGAGCGCGTCTTCACCGATCTCGTCCAACAGGAGACCAACGCGCGCATCCGGCTCGTGGAGGAGCTGCCGCGCCTGTTCGAGGACGCCATCGCACGTGCGCTCGCCGTCCTTCGCAGCTGCCGGCTGCTCTCGGAATGGGAGCTTCTCGACATCGTCTCGCCGCTTCGCCTCGCGGCCAATCTCGGCTTCCTGGATGGACTTTCACGGAACGAGGCGAAGGCGCTCATGGACAAACGTCTTTCCCTGATTCCTTCGACCGGCTCGCCCAGCTACGAAGAGCAGCAGGAGCGGGACCGTCAGGATGCAATTCTGGCCGACAAGGCCAACAAACGCTTCAAGGGCGTCCGCCTCAACGCGTTCGCCAAGGAATGGCTTACATGAACGAACTCTACACTCCTTACGCCCAGCAGGCGCTCGATGGCGCGGAAGCCGTCGCGCGGCACTACAACCATACCTACATCGGTACGGAGCATGTCCTCGCCTGCATCTTCAAGATGGAGAACTGCAACGCCTGCAAATGTCTTGCTCGGCTCGGCCTCGACAACGATGACCTCGGCATGGAGCTCGACCGGATGATCGGACGGGGCGACGCCCTTCTGGCGCGAGGCGCACTTCCGCTGACCGCCCGCACAAAGAAGGTGCTGGAGTTCGCCAAGATCGAAGCCGCCCGCATGAAGGCCGACAAGGTGGGCACCGAACACATTGTGCTCGCCATGCTGCGCGAAGGTGAATCGGTGGGGGCGCAGATCCTCTTCGGGCACGAGGTCACGGCCGACACCTTCCTCAAGGCGCTTAACGGCGAAAGCGCCTCAACGGCCGATCCCGAGCCGCCCGAGCCGCCGGACGAAGAGGAACCGGCGACAGCGGACGACGCGGACGAAACCGAGACCGCCGCCGAACAGGAGCGCGAAGGGAAAGGCGGCAAGAAACAGAAGACGCCCGCGCTCAACACCTACGGACGCGATCTCACAAAAGCCGCCGCCAAGGGCGAACTGGATCCCGTGATCGGCCGCAAGGCCGAGATTGAGCGCATTCTCCAGGTCCTTTCCCGCCGCACAAAGAACAACGCCGTGCTGATCGGCGAGGCGGGCGTCGGCAAGACGGCCGTCGTGGAGGGACTCGCCGAGGCGATCGCGGCCGGAGACGCCCCGGAGCGGATGCGCAGCAAGCGGGTGATCGCGCTCGACATGACGCGCGTGGTCGCCGGTACGATGTACCGCGGACAGTTCGAGGAGCGTCTCAAGCAACTCATCGAGGAAGCCAAGAATGCGAAGAACTGCATCCTGTTCCTCGACGAGATCCACACGCTCGTGGGAGCGGGCGGCGCGGAAGGCGCGATGGACGCCGCCAACATCCTCAAACCCTCTCTCGCGCGCGGCGAGATCCAGGTTGTCGGCGCCACCACCCTGAAGGAATACCACAAGTCCATCGAGAAGGACGCCGCCCTTGAGCGCCGCTTCCAGAGCGTAATGGTGAACGAACCCTCGCAAGAAGACACCATCGAGATCCTCAAAGGCATCGCCCCCCGCTACGAGAAGCACCACAACGTGAAATACGAACCGGAAGCGCTTGTCGCCGCCGTGCGGCTGACCGCCCGCTACCTGCCGGCGCGGCTGCTGCCGGACAAAGCCATCGACGCCATCGACGAGACCGGTTCCCGCACGCGGATGAAGAACGCCGTACGCCCGCCTGACATGAAGGCGGACGAAGAGCATATCGCCGAACTCAACCTCAAGAAGCAGGACGCCGCCAACCGGGGCGTCTATGAAGAGGCGGCGAAGTGGCGCGATGCGGAGAAGCTGGCGAAGGCAGAACTGAAGCGCAAGCTCGACGCCTGGCGCGCGGAACATGCCGAGAAGGTCGTGCCCGTGACGGCAGACGACATCGCCGCGACCGTCGCCTCCATCAGCGGCGTGCCGGTCGAGCGCATGAGCTTCGCCGCCGCCGAGAAACTGCTCGGCATCGAGAAGGATCTCAACACCGTCGTCGTGGGGCAGAACGAAGCCATCACCTCGATCGCACGCGCGCTCCGCCGTAGCCGCGCGAATCTCGGCGACCCGAAGCGTCCGATCGGGAGCTTCCTGTTCCTCGGTCCGACGGGCGTGGGCAAGACCCTTCTCGCCAAGATGCTCGCGGAAAAGGTGTACGGCGACCCCAAGGCGCTCATCGCGCTCGACATGACGGAGTTCTCCGACAAGTTCACCTCCTCGCGTCTCGTCGGCGCACCGCCCGGCTATGTCGGCTACGACGAAGGCGGCCAGCTCACGGAACGAGTCCGTCGCCGCCCCTACTCGGTGGTGCTGTTCGACGAATTCGAGAAGGCCTCACCCGACGTGATGAACATGCTCCTCCAGATTCTCGACGAGGGCAAGCTGACGGACGGTCAGGGACGCGTGATCGACTTCAAGAACACCATCATCATCGCCACAGCGAACCTCGGCTTCGATTTCGCCCGCGAAGGCCAGTCGTTCGGATTCTCGCAGGAAGAGGCCTCAACCTCATACGACACCCTCAAGGAGAAACTCCTCTCGGAGGCAAAGCGCACCTTCCGCCCGGAACTGCTGAACCGCTTTGACGAGACGATCGTGTTCCGCAAGCTCGACACGCAGAACGTGGAGACGATCCTGAACCTTGAGTTGGCGCTCCTGCGCAGCCGTCTCTCGGAGAAGGACATGACGCTCGACCTCGACAAGAAGGCCGTCGCCTTCCTCGTGAAGCACGGTTCGGACGAAGCCATGGGCGCGCGGCCGCTCCGCCGCGCCGTGCAACGCTACGTGGAGGATCCGCTGGCGGAGCTTCTGTTGGGCGGCACGCTGAAACCCGGGAAGATCAAGTGTACGCTCGCGAAGGACGACCGGCTCGCCTTCAAGCAGAAGATTGAGTGAAAAGTGGCAGCCCCAAGGAGAGTCGAACTCCTCTACCAAGCATGAAAAGCTCGTGTCCTATCCGATAGACGATGGGGCCTTTTCAAAAAGGAGCGCGAATTATAGCAAAAAACACCTCTCCCCGCAAGCGATTCGCACACACATGTGGTAAACTATGCAGCATCACGGAAAGGCAAAAAAAGAAGATGGCAGAAGAAGAGTGTACACACAATTGCGCAAGCTGCGGCAAGAGCTGCGCGGACCGAAAGGAGAAGTTCGACTTCTCCGCGAAGCTGAACGCCGCCTCACAGGTGAAGAAGGTCATTGCTGTCGCAAGCGGCAAGGGCGGCGTCGGAAAGAGTTTCGTCACGACGATGCTCGCCGTGGCGGCCGCCCGAAAAGGACTCGCCGTCGGCATCCTTGATGCGGACATCACAGGTCCCTCCATCCCGAAGGCGTTCGGTCTCACAGGCGGAACGATCCAGAGCGAACAGGGCATCGAACCCGTCATCACGGACGGCGGGCTCCGCATCATGTCTCTCAACATGCTGATCGATGACCCCGCCGAACCTGTCGTTTGGCGCGGCCCTGTGATCGCGGGTGCCGTCAAGCAGTTCTGGACGGACGTCCACTGGGGCAACCTCGATCTCATGTTTGTCGATATGCCGCCCGGCACGGGTGACGTGCCGCTGACGGTGTTCCAGAGTTTGCCGGTGGACGGCGTGGTAATCGTCTCCTCGCCACAGAAACTCGTGGAGATGATCGTCGGAAAATCCGTCCGGATGGCGCAGATGATGGAGAAGAAGGTTCTGGGGCTGGTGGAGAACATGAGCTACTTCGTCTGCCCAAACTGCGAGACGAAACATGCCGTCTTCGGCGAAAGCCAAGCAGCGGCGCTCGCCCAGCGCTTCGGCATCCCGAACGTGTTGCAGTTGCCCATTGACCCCGCGTACGCACAGTCCATCGACGCCGGCGCCGCCGAGTCGCTGATCCTTCCCGAAATCGATCCTTTCATTGACACCCTCATTTAAGACAACCAGGAGACAAAACCATGAAAAAACTACTCATCACCCTCGCTGTTCTCTGCACGGTCGGCATTCTGCCGGCCGAGTTCTCGGCGGGCTTTGCCCGTCTTGACGTCACGCCGCCGCTCGGCATCCCGCTCGTGGGCTATTTCCACCACCGCGTCGCCGATGGTGTCCTCGACCCCCTCGTTATCGAATGTGTCGCCGTCAGCGACGGGACGAACGACGCCCTCATCTACTGCGTGGATGACCTTCATCTCACCAATCCGTTCTTCGCGAAGGCCTTTCCGGCGATCACCGCCGCAACGGGCGTTCCGCGCGACCGCATCTACGTGCATTCCACGCACACCCATACCGGTCCGGCGGACTGGCCGCGCTCCGGATTCTCGGAAGAGGAGAACCGGATCACGCAGCTTTATGCGGATCTCCGTATCGCCAAGCTCGCCGATGCTGGACGGATGGCGCTCTCGAACAAGGCCCCCGCGACAATCGCCGTCGCCAAGACCGAGTGCCGCAACATATCTTTCATCCGCCGCTACCGCATGAAGGACGGTTCAGTGCGCACGAATCCGGGCCTCACGAACCCCAACGTGAAGGAACCGCTCGGCACGCCGGATGAAACCCTTCAGCTGATCCGCTTCAAGCGCACGGGCGCGCCTGACATCGCCATCGTCAACTTCGGCACCCATCCCGATACGACCGGCGGCAACAAATACTCCGCTGACTGGCCGGGCGTCGTGCGCAGCACGTTCGAGAACGGCATCGGCGGCGGCGTGAAGTGCCTCTTCCTCAACGCCGCGCAGGGCGACGTGAACCACCACTATCGATTCCCGCCACCTGGACGCGCGGCGCTCAACAAGCAGCGGGCCCAGAACAGCCGCGCCATCGCCACCCACATGGGACGCGCCGTGGCCGGTGCTGCACTGGCGATGTGGGACGTGTGCGAGGATATTCCGGACGGCCCCGTGCGGGGCGCTGTCACGGCCGTCCCCATGCCGACGAATCTCCCGACGGCAGACGAGATCAAGTGGGTGGAGCTGTTCGATGCGGGACGCAAGAACGAGATTCCGCTCAGCGGCATGGAGATCCGCACGCTCACATCCCCCGGCTCGCGCGTCCGCAAGCTGAAGAATGGCCCCGACCACATCGACATCCTCGTCTCGTCCCTCGCCATCGGCGACCGTCTGGCGTTCGCGGGACTGCCGTGCGAGCCGTTCGTGGATATCGGTCGCGCCATCAAGGCGCAGTCGCCTTTCGGCACGACGATCATCACCTGTCTCACCAATGGCAGCGAGGGCTACATCCCCTCAACGAAAGCCCACAGCGAAGGCGGCTACGAAGGACTCTCCTCACGCTTCGCCGCCCCCACCGGCGACAAGCTCGTGGCGGCGCAGGTCGAACAGCTGAAGAAACTGAAATAGGCAACAGTCTCTGCGCGAGCGGTGAACGTCACCGCTCGCCAGTCTGTTGGATGTCGCGGAGATAGACCTGCCGCGTGCCTTCGTGGACGGAGTTGAAGGCGATCTGGCGGCCGTCGGGACGATACCGCGCGTGCAGGTCGCACCGCCAATAGCCGCCCCGGTAGGCCTCCGGCACAAAGAACGAGCCCATTGGCATCGTCATGCCGTCCGCCAGACGCACCAGCACCCACGGACGCTCGAAGTTCTTGTTCCAATACGTTTCGCCGCTCATGAACTTTCCGTCCGGTGAATAGACGCAGTGCCAGTCCTGATCGAGGATTCCCGCGCCGATCCGCCGCACCTCGCTCTCATGACCAACCTCGAACTCCACGGGGCTCCACGCCGTCTGGCCCCACTTGCGTCCCTTCTTGTCGCCGTCCCAGACGGCCGTGACGAGCATCTTGTGCGATCCGTCCGGCGCCCAGTTGAAGTGGCTCGCCTGCCAGCCGTCCCGGAAGCAACGCCGCAGATCCGTACCGTCGCGGTTGACGGTAAAGGCCGTCGTCTCCCAATAGGTCACTTTCTTGAGGTTGGATCCCGCGAGATCGACCGTCCGCGCCAGGAAGAAAATCTTCGCGCCGTCCTTCGAGATGACCGTATGGCAGTGGTAGGCCAACTGGTTCTTCGGTGCCGGCTTAGGCCAAACGACCTTCGACTCCAGCTTTCGCGTCTCGGAGATCGGAACAACAAGCCGCGTCTCGCCCGTCTTCAGATCCATCGTCCAGATTCCGTCATCCGCCGGATATTCCACGTCCGCGCGGGCATCCTGCCCCGGGCCGGCATAGCCGTAGTCGGGACGCGTGAGCGAAAGCCGCGCATAGTTGATGGAGACGGCCCACGTGCGATCCTCCGAGACGGCCGAGACCGGCATCGGCAACATGCGCTCCTTCTTCGTGCGCCAGTTCAGGATCACGGTCCTGAACTTCCCGTCGCGCACGTCGTTGAAGAGGATCTCGTCGTCGTTCATCCAATGCGCCATCGCCGCCTCTTGGAAATTCCAGCAGGCCGTGGTAGTGACGGGGATGAACCGGTTCCCGTCCTCCAGATCCACGAGACCGAGCGTGCAACGTTCGTTCGCTTCGGGGAGCCGCCCATTGAGGTCGGTCTCCAACACGCTCAGGTAACGCTTATTCGGGCTCCAGGAGTCAATCGCGAAGTAGCTCGCGAGCAGATGCTCATGCGGCCCCTGCGTCACCGCCCGCGGCTCGCTCCACGCGGGGAACGGTGCCACACGATCCACACAGGGACTCTCGGCCCCCAATGCACCGACCGCGCCAGCCAGCGCCGCGACAATCGCCATTTTCCCTTTGATGGTCATATTCTCTCATCGCACCCTATGCGAGGGCGGCGAGCGTGGCATCAAGGGACGCGAGATCGGCGACGTTCAAGACGGTGAGCGCGGCGTCGATCTTCTTCACAAGACCCGAAAGCACCTTGCCCGGCCCAAACTCGACGAAACGCGCGCAGCCGAGCGCCTTTGCCGCCTCGACATCCGCCGCCCAGTTCGTGGTGCCGGTCACCTGCTCCAACATCGTCGCCTTGATCGCCGCCGGATCAGACGCATGGGGCTTGCCCGTCACGTTCGACAGCACCGGCATCTTCGGCGCGCTGAACGTGATGCCGTCCAGAACCGGCGCCAGCTTCTCGCGTGCGGGCTGCATGAACTTCGAGTGGAACGCGCCCGCCGTGGCGAGCGGAATGGCACGCTTGATGCCCAGATCCTTCGCCACCGTCGAGGCGGCGGCGATCTCATCCTTCGAGCCGGAAAGCACCTGCTGCGCGGCGGAATTGACGTTGGCGACCGTACAACCCGTCTTCGCGCAAAGCTCCTCTAGCTGCGCGGGCGTGGCGCCGACAATCGCAATCATGCCCGAAGGCACGGCTTCACAAGCCTCCTGCATGAAACGTCCGCGCGCCTCCAGCACCGTCAGCGTCGCATCGAAGTCCAACACGCCGGCGGCGCAGAGCGCGCCCCATTCGCCGAGCGAAAGCCCGGCCGCCGCCGCAAACGGCGCCGGATTGCGCTTCTGGAACGCGAGGAAGGCGGCGTAGCTCGTCACGAAGATGGCGGGCTGGCAGATGTTCGACTTCGTCAGCTCCTCCGCCGGGCCCTCAAAGCAGACCTTCTTCAGGTCGAAGCCCAGCACGGCATTCGCCTTGTCGAAGAGCGCCATCAACGTCGCGTCGCTCTCGGCAAAATCCTTGCCCATTCCCGGAACCTGGGCCCCCTGGCCCGCAAACATGCAGCAATCCGCCATATTTCTTCTCCTTCTGTTGTGTGAAAACTTGGTCGTGAATTATACCACAAATCACCCCTGCCCGTTGGACTCCACCTCGTACTTGAGGATCCGGCCGTCCTTCACCACGATGTGGCTTTTCGCATAGGCATCGATATCCGGCTCGTGTGTGACCACGATGATCGTCTTGCCCTGCTCGTACAGCTCCTGGAAGATGCCCATGATCTGCACGGACGTCTTGGAGTCGAGGTTGCCGGTCGGCTCGTCGGCGAGCAGCACGGCGGGATCGTTGGCGAGCGCGCGCGCCACCGCCACGCGCTGACGCTGTCCGCCCGAAAGCTCCGAGGGAAGATGCGACAGCCGATGGTCGATCTCCACGCGCGCCGCCAGCTCCCTCGCGCGGCGCTCACGCTCCGCCTTCGGCACGCCCAGATAGAACATCGGCATCTCGATGTTGTCCAGAACCGTCAACTGCGGAATGAGATGGAAGCTCTGGAACACGAATCCCAGGTTCTTGAGGCGATGGTCGGAAAGTGCGTTATCGCTCATGTGCGAGACGTCCGTGCCGTTGAGCCGGTAGGTTCCGGAGGTAGGGCGGTCCAGGCAGCCGAGGATGTTCAGCAGGGTGGACTTCCCTGAGCCCGAAGGACCCATGATGGCGACATACTGCCCGCGGCGGATCGAGAACGACACGCCATCGAGCGCCTTCACCGTTTCGCCGCCGACCGTGTAGTGGCGGCGGACATCGTCAAGTACGACCACCTCGTCCGCCATCACCCTTCTCCTTTCCTTTCTCGGTCTTTCCTTTTTCGCCTGCGCCCTCTTCCTCCTTCTCCTCCTTGACGGGCGGTGCCGTCATCACCACTTCGCCGGGCTTCACGCCCTTGAGGATGCGGATCATGCGGTTGTTGTCGAGCCCCACCTCGACCTTCCGCGGCACCCAGTCGCTTCCCTCCCGCACATACACATAGGCCTCGCCATCAATGCGCGCGATGCACTGGATCGGGCAATAGACTGCCTTCTCGTAGGTCTCCTTCACGAGCTCGATGTCGCAGCTCATGCCCGGGCGCGCCACGGCGTCGGCGAAGTCGCACTCCAGTTCGCACTTGAACATCTTCAGGTCCGGGTTCAAGCGGGTGGATTGCGCGTCCGGTAGAATGCCAATCTTCGTCAACTTCCCCTTGAACACGCGATCCGGGAACGCATCCACCTTGATGTTCGCGTTCATTCCCTCCTCCAGTTTGTTGAGGGACGCCTCCGGCACCAGAATCTCGATGATCATGCCCTCGTCGAGCGGGATGTAGATGAGATCTTGCCGCTGCACGGCTGACTCGCCGGCGGCCAAGGGGTTCTCCCACCACCGACGCTTCGCCGTGGAGGCGTAGAGCACGATGCCGTTCGTGGGCGCGAAAATCTTGGATTTCGAGATCTGAAAGTTCAGCTCCGCAAGACGGTTTGTCGCGCGGTAGTATTCACGGCTGCGCTGCACGATCTCCGTCTCGCCCTGCCGAATCTGCGACTTGTTCTGCCAGGCGGTGCGGGCGAGCGCACGCGTCGCCTTGCGCACGTCCGACTGCAGCGTGGCGCGCTTCTGGTGCACCGTGTAGTTGGTGAGCACGTTCATCTTCGTCTTGGCCATCTCGAGGTCGATCTCCTTGCGCCGCAGCGCAAGCTCGTCGGCCTGAAGCTCCGTCCGCGTCAGGAAGCCCTCCTTCGCGAGCTTGCGGCTCCACTCCAGCTTCTCGGCGGCGCGCTGCAGCTCCTCGTCCGCAAGGGCGATATCCGCTTCGCGCTGGCGCTTCTCCTCCGGGAAGTCACCCTTCTCGTACTTCTCGAGCGCCATCTTCGCGAGGTCGAGCGTCACCTCGCGCTCGAGCTGGTTCGCGTCGCAGTCGCCCTTCGTGACCTCCAGACGCTCCTCGGCGATGATGAGGTTTCCGTGCGCCGTGTTGGCGGTGATCTCCTGATCGTTACGCTTCTCGATGAGCGAGGCCGCGTCAAACTCCACGAGCAGGTCGCCGGCCTTCACGGTCACGCCGTCTTCGACCACCCAAAGGATCGTGTTGCGCCCCTCCAGCTCGCTCCGCAGAATCACCTTGTCGCGGCTCTGCACCGAACCCGACGCCGTGATGCCGATCGTCAGCGGGCCCTCCGCCACCGTGAAGACGGGCGTCGTCTCGTCCGCATCGTCGGTGCCGCCCAGCATCCAGAAGAGCAGAAGCGCCGCAAGCAGCACAAACACGATCCAAAACCATTTCCTTTTCTTCATCGTCTTTCCCCTTCCCCGTTCATCTCCAGGTACCGTCACGCCGGACATCGAAGCTGCCGATGGCGCAGCGGAGCGAAAGGTCGCTCGTCCACCAGTCGATGACAGCGGAGCAGAGGGCGTTGCGCGCCGAAAGGAGCGCGGCCTCCGCTTCGAGGATGTCACGCATGGAGCTGCGGCCCGACTGCATGAAAAGATCGTTCGCCTCCACGCGCATGCAGGCGGTCTTGTACGCCTCCACCTTGTTGCCGTAGAGCGCACGCGCCGCCACAAGGTTGCGGTAGCCGGCGCGCACCTCGTTCTTCACGCCGTCCGCCGCCTCCGTGTAGCTGCGCGAGGCCTGGTCCCGCGTCACGAGCGCCTGGCGGTACTGGTTACGTTCACGGCGGCGATCCCACGGCATCGAGAACTTCACCTGCGCCCGCGTCTCCGTGGAATCATCCACGTTGCCGTGCTGTTTGCGGGAGGCATCGTAGGTTGCGCCGCCCTCAAACGTGAGATCGGCGCGAAGCGCATCCGCGCGAATCTTCACCGCGCGTTCCGCGTCTTCGACCGCCCCGCGCGCGACGGCGAGATCGCGGCGGCGCGAGAGGGAATCCGTTAGCGCGAACGCCTCTTCCGGGTATTCCGCCAGTGCATCCTCGGATGCGGCGGCGAGCGCCTCCATGCGCGTTTCGAGGGCACGCAACTCCTCGTCGCGCAGCTCGATCGGCATTTCCGGCGGAAGCCCAAGCGAAATCTTGAAGTTGTCGAGCGCATCAAGGTAGCTCTGCATCGTGGTGATCATCGTCTGGCGCGCGTTCAGCAGATCCGTCTTCGCCTGATCCATCTGGATACGGTCCATGCGGCCGGCCTTGAACATCATCTCGGCACGCGAGAAATTCTGCTCAAGGCGCTTCACGTTGTCGCCGGAGTTGCGGTGGTTCTGGAGATTCTTCAGCACGTTGAAGTACGCCTTCGCGAGCGACAGCGCAAACGTCTGGCGGTAGCGCTCGAAGGTCCAGATGGAATAGACGAGGTTTCGTTCGGCCTGTGTGAGCGGCTCGCGCACGATGTCGCGCCCCGCGCCGCGCAGCAGCGGGATGGACATCGTCATGTCGCCGGTCCAGGCGAAACTGTGCCAGTCGTCGCGGATCATCCGCGCGATGTCGATCGCGGCGTTGCCGGTCATCACGGCGCCCTGCTCGAACTTGCGGCGCGCAAGGTTCGAATCGCCGCCCGCCTTCGCCGACTCCTTGATCAACTCGGGATCGCCGGTGAGCGCGCCGAGGATCAGGCCGGAGAAGGTCGTTGAAAAGGCGTATTCCTCGGAGTCGAGCGCGAGCGCCTTCACGAAAACCGTCTCCTTCAACGTCCGAAACTTCCGGTTGTTCTTCGCGCCCACGCGCAACGCGTCATCCAAGGAGAGCCGCACGATGCCGTTCGTATCCGGCACGAGCGGCGCGATGGGATCGCCGCCGTAGGCGATGCCAAAGATGTTCGTCACACCCATCGCCTTCTCCCAGGCGGCGATGGTCAGCTCCTCGGCGGTCTTGTCGGCGTCCTTCTCGGCGCGGTCGGGCGTAAGGCAGCCACCGCCGAAGACGGCAAGCAATCCAGCGCAAAAAAGAACTCCTTTCATGCGCCTAATTATACCACAATATCCCATGCGCAAACGAGACACCTCATTATTGCGCTCCCCGCGCTATTTTGATACCATTTGCGTCCTTTGAAGGATACCAGAAACACGTTTCAACGAAAATGTCAAACGGGAAAGCAGAGCGTCACACGATGACAACGAATCAAACGCCAGAGGAAATCAAAGCCCTCAAGGGCAGAGGATGGCTTCTCAACAAGGGAACCAACACCTTCTCCGCCCGTATCGTAACAGTAAACGGCAAGGTCTCGTCCGACCAGCTTCGGGCCGTGGCGGAGGCCGCGCGGGAATTCGGCACGGGCGAGGTGACCTTCACCTCCCGCCAGTCCATCGAGGTGCTGGGCGTGCCCGCCGAAAGGACGGCGGAATTCGAGACCGAACTCGCCGCCGTCGGGCTTTCCGTCGGCGGAACAGGTCCCCTTGTGCGGCCGGTCACCGCCTGCAAGGGCACGGTGTGCCCGCGCGGCCTCATCGACACCTTCTCGCTTTCGGAAAAGATACACACGCGCTTCTACATCGGCTGGCACGGCATCAAGCTTCCCGGCAAGTTCAAGATCGGCGTGGGCGGCTGCCCCAACAACTGCATCAAGCCGAACCTCAACGACATTGGCGTGGCAGGCGCCATTCGTCCCGGCGGCAAACGCGGCTACCAGATTACCCTTGGTGGACACTGGGGACGCACGGGTGCTGCCGGCGTTCCCGTACCAGAACTGTTGGACCGCGAGGATGAGGTTCTGGCCTTCATCGACCGTACGCTTGCTTTCTACAGCGATAACGGACAGGCGGGCGAACGCTTCTTCAAAACCCTTGAACGGATTGGCTTCGACACAGCCCTCAAGATGATCGGCTGATGAATGGAGAGATCACCCCCGCACAGACAAAACCACTTCTTCGAAGGATTTTAACTGATTGGCTTTACGGTTATGGCAATGGGGTCGGCGGGGCATGCGCTTTCGCAGGCACCGCAGCCACGGCACTTTGAGAGATCAACAACGGGGCACATCACGTCACCGCGCTTTTCGAGCTTGATGGCCTTGTACGGGCAGTACTCGTCGCAGACGGCGCAATACTCCTTGTTCTCCCAGGCCACACATTTCTTCCGGTCGATCTCCGCGATGCCGATGGCGAGATCATGTTTCTGCTTCACGGTAAGCGGACGAAGCGCGCCGGTCGGGCAGACTTGCGTACATTTCACGCAATCCTGGAAGCAATACTGCTCCTGATCCGGATTCCGGCTCCGCAGCCACATCACCGGCGTGAACAGGCCATCAATGCCGCTGTCGCCGAGGTCGGGCTGGATCAGCTGGTAGGGACAGACCCTCATGCAGTTCCCGCACCGTGCGCAGAGCGCGTTGATCTTTTCAAGGTCTGCGCCCGGCGGACGGAGCGCCTTGCGTCCGTTGGGTCCAAAGACCTTCCCGGCCACGACGCCCGCGGCGGCGGCGGGGATCGCTGTCAGCAAGGCGCGCCGCGACACGGCGGCAGGACGCGGCGCGGCAGCGGGCGGCAAGTCGCCGCTTTTCGGCTTTTCGGCTTTCCGGCCTTCGGTCAAGCGACGCGCCAGCAGCATCAAGAGCTCCTGAAGTCCGCCGAGCGGACAAATCCGATGGCACCAGATGTTGGGAGCGATCACGCTCATCACGAGGATAGCCACAAAACCGATACCGGTTGCAAGCGCCGCCACCGTGAATGGCGTACGCCACGCCGCGAAGAAGCCGTTGAAAATGCAGAGCGGATCGAGCCAGATCAGGAGCGGATAGCCCGCCGCCGCCGTTGCGGCGACGATGAGCGCCAGCGCCTTGTTGAGCATCGGCACATGGTGAATCAGGCCTTTGCCTTTAGGATTGAGCTTGCCCGCCAGTTCCGCCAGAAATCCCATCGGGCAGATCCTCCAACAGAAAAGACGTCCCTTGAAGAGCGGAAGGATCAGGAGTGGAATCCCCAGAAGAAGCGTTCCGCCAAACCAAGCGCGGGCCGCCGCCGCGCCAAAGAGACTCAGGATGGGACTGAACCGCGTAAGGAGTGCGGAAAGCTCAGGATGGTTCTCCGGCACGAACCCCAACGCCAGGATGACTGAAGCCACGAGCGTCAACAGACGCCAAACGTTTCGGCGCAGCCACTTCATCGCGCAGGCCCCCGCCTATGCCTCCACGCGCTCGACCTTGATCTTCGCAAGATCCGAACAGCCCACGCCCATTTCGTCGGCGATGCGGATATGCGGCACGTCGGCGGGCGTTTTCTTGAACAGCGACGCGGCATAGGTGTCAGCGGCAACGGGATCCGTGGACAGGATGATTTCGTGCGGATGCGCGAGCTTGCCAGGACCTTGCGGGCCGTGATCGAGCATGATGCGCGTGGCGTCGATCACCACAAGCGTGGGCTTGAGGAAGGTGCTGAAGTCCGCGATGCACTGGTGAAGACCCTGTCGATGCCAGGCACGGCGCGTATTGTTGTCGATCGCGCCCATCCAGTTCTTCATCGAAAGCGAAAGGGTTGCGCCGCCATGATGCTTTGCGACGGGCATGTTGATGAGGCAGTCGGCTTCAAGGAGATCGCGGGAGACCTTCGCCTTCTGGCAAATTTTCCCTTTGGGCACTTCGACCTCCTTGTATTCGGAGGCCTTGGGACGGTAAAGCTTCGCCGAAGTTCCCTTTATGGCGTCGAGCGCACCGCTTGTCGGGAACGTCTCCTTTTCCGGATGGCAGGTGTTCTCGGGGATGGTGATCTTCTTCACCTTTCGGGCCTCTGCCGCGAGGATAAAGGCGCGCAGGATGTCGGGATGCGTGTTGCCACCCTGCTCGGGCGTGGATTTCCAAGCGAGGTTCGGTTTGATCGCGACCTTGGCACCGGGCTTGAATAGCTTCGCCCAGCCGCCCATCTTCGCGATGCCGGCCTCCACCATCTTCTTCGGGTCGGTTCCGTGCACGACAATGACCACCGGCGCGGTGCTTTCCGCTGATGCGGACGAGGGGGCCGCATAGAAGCTCCCGACGGCGGCGGCCGTGCCGGCCTTGAGGAAGGTGCGGCGCTTGATTCGTGCGGCGGGGGCCGCAGCTTTTTGTGCTGTAGTGTTCATGGAATCCTCCATTCGTTGCGAGAAGAATGCGTCGTTGCCTCACTTCACCGTCGCAAAGAGATCCACCAGCTTTTCAATGGTTACGGGTTTCAAGAGTATCACGTCAAAGCCAAGATCCCGGTAGTTCGCGCGCGCCTCTACATCGGCCGTGATCGAGCACACCTTCAGCTGCGTGAGGCACGCATCGGCCCGAATGCGCTTGATCAGTTCGGCCCCATCCATGACGGGCATCCACATGTCGGACATGACCAGGTCGAAGACCGGATCCTTTTCCAGCATTTCAAGCGCCCTCTGGCCATCCTCGGCCAGTTCAATCTCAGCGACGCCCAGCTTTTCGAGCATGGCCTTCAGCACGGCACGATTCACGGGGGAATCGTCCACCACAAGGACGCGCTTGGGCAGATCGGAGGCCTTGACCTCCGCCGCCGTGCCGCCCTTGCTGCTCACCAGTTCTCCGGACGCGACTTCCATCGGAACCTCAACATGGATCGCGAACCCCTTTCCAAGGGCGGTGTCGATCGAGATCGTGCCGTGCGCCAACTCGATGATTCGCTTGCAAATCGCAAGGCCCAGCCCGCATCCCTCCGTGCGGTTCCTGATGTCGGACTGCACAAATGGCTGCATGAGACGCTTGGCTTTTTCGGGCGAAACGCCCTTGCCGTTGTCCGCCACCGTCAGCTTGAAGAACCCATCCTCGTAAACGGCCGAAATGCGGATCGTGCAAGGCCCCGCGTACTTCACCGCATTGCTGACGAAATTAAACATCACCTGTCGGAAACGAAGGGGATCGACCATAAGAAGCGGCATTTCAGCGATCTCCAGAGCGAAAGCCTGTCCCTTAGCGCCCATCATCGGCTGAAACACCGGCACGGGGTCGCGCAGGAGTTCGCCGACATCAATCGGTTCCAAACTGAACTCAAGCTTTCCGAGATCCATCTTCGAGAGGTCGAGAACGTCGTTCACGAGCTGCAGGAGCATCTTGCCGCTCGACACGATCATGTCGAGACTCTGCTGCTTCTCCTTCGGCGGAATATCGCCGGCCTGCAGAAGCTCTGAGAAGCCGATGATGGCGTTGAGCGGTGTGCGGATGTCATGCGAGACCGCCGAGAAGAAGTAGCTCCTGGCCTTCTCGGCCTCCACCACCCGGTCACGCTCGGCTTTCAGACGGACGGCGGCGGCATGGCGCTCAAGGGCCAGCGTCAGCACGTCGGCGGCGAGCTTGAGCGTATAGCGGTCATTCTCCGAAATCTGGTGCTGCCGGGTCACATAGTGGAGTGCGATGCCACCCCAAGGCTTCCCCTCACAGTACACCACAACGACTTCCAACGACTTTGCCGGGCAGTCGGGTGGAATCGATGTGATGGTCTGACCCTTCGTATCCTTGAGCTCGATGAAATGGTCGGCATCCTCCACAGGCGGGATCATGAGCTTGAAGAAGGAACACGCCTCGCAACGGCACGGGCAGTTCTGCAGTTTCCCGTCGGGATACAGCATCTTATGATCCCCATCAACGGAATGGATCGCGATATAGTCGCACGCGGTCAAATCGGGCAGACGGCGCAGCGTCAGGCCGATCAATCCCGGCAGATCGTCCTTCGAAAGCGCGTAGGCGAGCATGTCGGCCCTGAACCGCTGATGCTCTCGCATCAGCTTGATCATTTTCTCGCGGCATTCCCTGTCGTATGAGAGGGACAGAAACTCCAGCGCGGTGCGGAGTCCCTTCACGACCACGTCCATGTTGTGTCGGTGCGGCTTCGTGTAGTCGGCCACAAGGCGCCACCAGCCGTCGCCCTTTCGGAACTGCGCAACGGCTGACGACATCATCGGACAATACGGCGGCCGGTTCATGTCCGGCAGCGGTTCGCCCTCCCGGAAAACCATCATCTCACTCTCTGCGAAGAATTCCGGCGGCAACCGTTTCCCGAAGTTGGCGGCCGTCTTCGCGCAGTTGTGGCAGCAATCGGGCGCATCCGCGCCAAACCAGTCGCTGCGCGAACCATTGTCCGAGTACAGCATCAGATGCTGCGCGCCGGTGACCTCGCACACCTTCGTGCCGAGGAACTCCTTCACCTCCTCGTAGTTCTCGTGCTTGAACATGAACTCCACGACTTCGGCCTTGAGGTGAGCGACGTTCAGCGCAACGGAAAGGTCATGGTAGGTCGCAATGCGCTCCAGCACCGACATGATGATGAAGGCCGAGCGACGCAGGAAGTCGGCCTGAAGCGGCGTGAGCGGACGCTCCTCGGAAAGCCCCACGCAGAGTATGCCGGCAAGGCGCCCTTCCCGGAGGATGCCAGCCGAATGGACGATCTTCAGCGGGTTCGCAAACGCGGACTGCGCCTCCTCACGCTCGATGTTGTCCTTCAGCCAGGCGATCTCCCCTTCGCGGAACGTCACGACGGATCTGGCCAAGAGCCGCATGTCGAGGGCGCGTCCCATTTTCGCGTCGATGGTCCAGTCCCGGGCGTTCGTCAATCCGTTGCGCGTCAGCGCATGATCCGGGCGAACCACACCGCCGCCCTCAGGGCGTATGTCCTGCACGATGTAGCAGATGTCGGCATCTAAACGTTTGCGCACGGCCTCCAGCATCTGCTGCGGACGCATCGTATGGACATTCTTCTGGAGCGCGGTGAGCGCACTCTCAAGTCCGCGGTCATTCTCCTGGTGCTCGTTTTCCAACCGCGTGACATCCAAGAACGCAACATCCCGCTCGTGAAGCCGCTGGCAGTTGAGGAGAAGATTCGCCGCCTGGTGGATGTTGAAGAGGATGCGATCCGTGAACTCTTTGCAGGGTGCCTTTACGAAGTCGAATCCGACGAACCCGCAGATCATGTTGTTGGCCCCCACGAGCGGAGTCGCAATGAGCGACTGGATGCCCTGCGGCGCCAGCCATTCACGGGAGCCGGCATCGATGGCGTTGATGTCCGTGAACAGAAAATCTCGCCCGGACAGGATACAAGCGTTGAATTCGACGAGATCCGCCAGATTACACATCTGCTGTCCGCCAATCTCGGGCTTGATGCCGTCGGCACACCACTCGTGCGTATTCGTGCACATGGAGGACTTGCCGGGTTCCCAGAACCGATAGACATAACAACGGTCCGCCCCCACGCTCCGGCCGATCGAAGCGAGGACGAAATCCGAGGGATCCTCGTTCGGCGCGGCCTGAACGATATGCCTCACAAGCGAACTGAACAGCATCCGATCTTCGCGGATGTATTCCTCAACCTTGCTCTCTTTTCCTTTAGCCATACATACACACTTGGTGGAGGATGAGGGATTCGAACCCCCGACCTTGACCGTGTAAAGGTCCTGCTCTGACCAACTGAGCTAATCCTCCCAAAAATAGGTGTAAATTATATCACATCTCCGGCGTGTCGTGTGCAAAAAGGAAGCCCCGGCGTGAACCGGGGCCCTTTTGCTTTCGCTTTGTCGCGACCGCGTTACAGCGTGGGGAGCGCGGCAAGCTCGGTAAGGAGCTTGTAGTTCTCCTTGAAGCCTTCCTCGGCGCGGCCGAGCAGCTCCTCGGCCTTTTCGGGGCCGACCATCTTCACGAGCTGGCGGAAGCGGTTCTCGCCAAGCTCCTTCGAGAGCGCGTTCTTCGCGAAGGAGACGGTGTCGCTCTTGTCCTTCGAGTCGAGCGTGAGGCCGTTCTTGCCCTCTGCCGCCGCTTTCGGGTTGTAGCGCCACAGCGGGAAGTGGACGGAATCGACCGCCGCGATCTGGTGCGCCGGGCCGGTTGCCGTGTTGAGGCCCTGCTCGATGCAGTGGGCGTAGGCGATGATGAGAGCGGGGCCGTCGTACGCTTCGGCCTCGTTGAAGGCCTTGACCGTCGCCGCCGGGTTCGCACCCATCGACACGTATGCGATGTACACGTTCTTGTACTGCATCTGCATGAGGCCGAGGTTCTTCTTGGCCTGCACCTTGCCGGACGCCGCGAACTTCGCGATCGCGCCGGTTGGGGTGGCCTTCGAAGCCTGGCCGCCGGTGTTGGAGTACACTTCCGTATCCATCACGAGCACCTTGATGTTCTTGCCCGAGGCGAGCACGTGGTCGAGGCCGCCGTAGCCGATGTCGTAAGCCCAGCCATCGCCGCCGACGACCCACACGCTCTTGCGGACGAGGTTGTCGGCAACCGTGAGGAGCTGCTTGGAGATGTCGCAGCCGGCCTTGCAGCCCGCTTCGCACGCCACCTTGAGTTCGGCGACGAGCTTGCGCATCTCTTCGACGCCCTGGCCCTTCTCGTCGAACTGGTTGACGGCCTTTATCTTCTCGCAGAGCGCCTTGAACTCGGCCGGTGCGCCTTCCGCGGCGATCACCTTATCGACCAGCTCCATGGCGAAGCCGTAGAGCTTGTCGGCCGAGACGCGCATGCCCATGCCGAACTGCGCGTTGTCCTCGAACAGCGAGTTGCTCCACGCCGGGCCCCTGCCATCCTTGCGCTGGCAGTACGGGGTGGTCGGCAGGTTGCCGCCGTAGATGGACGAGCAGCCGGTTGCGTTCGCAACGAGCAGGCGGTCGCCGCAGATCTGCGTGAGGAGCTTGACGTACGGCGTTTCGCCGCAGCCGGAGCAAGCGCCGGAGAACTCGAACAGCGGCCTCTTGAGCTGGCTGTCGAGGAGCTGCTTCGTGTCGAGCTTCGCGGGATCGACGTCCGGCAGGTCGAGGAAGAACTTCCAGTTCGCCGCCTCGCTCTGCCTGAGCGGAATCTGCTCGACCATCTTGAGCGCGCCCTTGGCGGCCATCGGGCACTTGACGACGCAGAGCTTGCAGCCCATGCAGTCCTCAGGAGCCACCTGGACGGTCACCTTCTCGCCGAGGCCCTTCATCTTGGGCGTCTTGGCGTCGGCGCTCTTGAAGGTCTCGGGCGCGCCAGCGAGCTTGTCGGAGCCGTACACCTTCATGCGGATTGCCGCGTGCGGGCAGATGACGGAGCACTGGCCGCACTGGATGCAGACGGCGGGATCCCACTGCGGGATGAACGCGGCCACGTTGCGCTTCTCCCACTGAGTTGTCGCGGTCGGCCACGTGCCATCGTCCGGGATAGCCGAGACGGGCAGCTCGTTGCCCTTCTGGGCGATCATCTTGGCGGTGACGTTCTTGACGAACTCGGGCGCCTCGGCCGCGACTGCCGGCGGCTGCTTGAGCTTGCCTGCCGGAGCGGCGGGATACTTGACCTCCTCGATGGCGGCGCTGGCCGCTTCGATGCACTTCCAGTTCATCTCGACGACGTCCTGGCCCTTCTTGGAGTACGCCTTCTCGGCGTAGTCCTTCAGAACCTGGATCGGATCCAGCTCGGTGCCGTCGGCCTTCGTGAGCTTGATGCCGGAAAGCTTGAAGAACGCGGTCTGCAGCACGGTGTTCGTGCGCGTGCCCATGCCGTTCTCAAGCGCGATCTTCGCGGCGTTGATCACGTAGAACTTGAGCTTCTTGTCGACGATAGCCTGCTCCACCTCGTCGGGCATGTGGTCCCAGATCTCGGCCGCCGAGTAGGGCGAGGCGAGGAGGAACACGGAGCCGGGCTTGGCGGCCTTGAGCATGTCATACTTCTCGAGGTACGGGAAGCAGTGGCACGCCGTGAAGTCGGCGGAGTTGATGAAGTAGGGGCTGCGGATCATGTCCGGCCCGAACCTGAGGTGGGAGATCGTCACGCCGCCGGACTTCTTGGAGTCGTACTCGAAGTAGCCCTGCGCGAAGTTCTCGGTGTAGTTGCCGATGATCTTGATGGAGTTCTTGTTCGCGCCCACGGTGCCGTCCGCGCCGAGGCCCCAGAACATGCACTCCTTGCGGTCGCCCTTCGGAACGACGAAAGAGTCGTCGCCGAGGATGTACTCGCCGCCGGTGTCGTCCACGATGCCGCAGCAGAAGTGGTTCTTCGGCTTGGCGGCGGCCATGTTGTCGTATATCTCCTTGCAGATCTGCGGGGTGAAGTCCTTGGAGCCGAGGGCGTAACGGCCCGCGAGCATCTTCGGGTACTTGAAGGAGGCGACGCCCTCCTGCAGGCCTTCGCCGATCGCCGCCGCGACGTCGAGGTAGAGCGGATCGTTCGCGCCAGGCTCCTTCGTGCGGTCGAGCACCGTGATGCACTTGACCGTCGCAGGGATCGCCTTCACGAAATCCTTCATCGAGAACGGACGGTACAGATGCACCTTGAGAAGGCCGACCTTCTTGCCCTCCTTGATGAGAGCGTCAACGGTCTCGTGCAGCGTGTCGCAGCCAGAACCCATCGCCACGACCACGTACTCCGCATCGGCGGCGCCCACGTAGTCGTAAAGCTTGTACGCGCGGCCGGTGAGCTCCTTGAGCATGTCCATGTACTTCTGGACGATCGCAGGCGTGGCGCGGTAGTACTTGTTGCTGCTCTCGCGGCCCTGGAAGTAGATGTCCGGGTTCTGCGCGGTGCCGCGCATCGTGGGATGCTCCGGATCGAGCGCACGGCGGCGGAAGTCGGCAACGTAATCGTCGTTGATCATCTTGCGGATCACGTCGTAGCCGATCTCGTCGATCTTCTGGACCTCGTGAGAGGTGCGGAAGCCGTCGAAGAAGTGGAGGAACGGAACCTTCGCCTCGAGCGTGGCCGCGTGGGCGACCATCGCCATGTCGTGAGCCTCCTGCACGGAGTTCGAGCAGAGCATCGCGAATCCGGTCTGGCGGCACGCCATTACATCGCTATGGTCGCCGAAGATGCTCAGGCCCTGGCACGCGAGCGAACGGGCGGACACGTGGAACACGGCCGGCATGAGCTCGCCCGCGATCTTGTACATGTTCGGGATCATCAGCAGGAGTCCCTGCGACGCCGTGAAGGTCGTCGTGAGCGAACCCGTGGTGAGCGCACCGTGGACCGCACCGGCGGCGCCGCCTTCGGACTCCATCTCGACGACGCTCGGAATTGAGCCCCAGATGTTCGTCTTGGCGTGCGCGGCAAGCTCGTCGCACGTTTCCGCCATCGGCGATGACGGGGTGATAGGATAGATCGCCGCCACTTCAGAGCAGGCGAACGCGATTTGGGCGGCGGCGGTGTTGCCGTCGACCATGATCTTCTTGGCCATTACTTTTGTACTCCCTTTTGTTTCAAAGCAAAATTCATGGAACAGCCGCGTATTATCCCATATCCACCCCCTGTTAGGCAAGTATAACTTTATTGCCCCAAAAACTGCATGTCCGAAACGGCATCGGCGAGCCAGAATGGGAGACGGATGCCGTGCGCCTTGAGCTTTTCCGCGTAGGCGGGGATGTCGATCGGGAGGCGGCGGAAGGTCAGGCGCTGCGACTCCGTATCATAGATGACGTAGGTGCTGCAGAAATCGCAGCGGGGATAGCCCACGCTGCCCACATTCACGACATAGCGTGCGCCCGGCTTAACTGGGAATGTCTTGGTGGCCGCCTGCTTCTCCTCGCGCATGGGATAGAAGAATCGCACCGAACCGGTCTCGTCCATCTCCCAGGCCGCCGCGTGGTGGGTGTGTCCGCAGAAGAGGATCCGCTCCTTCCGGAACGCCAGACTTGCGGCGGCTTCCCGCGGTCCAAAGATATAGTACCAGGCGGGCGGATTCGTAAAGTCGCCATGGGCGAATGCCGCCTCCCCCTCCACATGAAGATACGGGAGGTTCCTCAGCCAGCGAATCTCCTCCTCTTCCAGTTCCTCCCGATGCATCAGATCGACATGGTAGTTCCGGTTCGCATGCACCTCAAGCCAAGGTTCAAGCCCCACGCAGGCCGAATCATGGTTCCCCATAAGAACGACATCGAAATTCTCGCGGATCAGGCGAAGCGTCTCCTTGACGGCGTAGCCGTAGCCCGTCGTGTCGCCCAGGAAGAAGAACTTCCTGCAGCGGCGCCTACGGGCATCCGCCAGCGCCGTCTTCAGCGCCAGCGGATTCGCGTGGGCGTCGCTCATGACCGCGCATCGCATGGAATCCCTACTTCAGCAAATCGGGCCAATCGTAGTGCAGGAGACCATTCACGACCAGATAGGTGTAGCGGTAGCTGGTCGAAATTTCCTTGGTGATGACATCGGTCTCGACCATCTGCGTCCAGGACTTCGGCGCATCGGCCACCGTCACCTTGGCAAACGCCGACACATCCGCCGCCCGCGCATGAGCGGCCGGAATCGCCGCCGAACCGCGCGCCTCCAGCTCCGGCGCGACACCCGTCTTGGCCTTCAACCAGTCGGCCAGCACCAGCATATCCGTCGCGCGACGCCCCGTCATCGATTCGCCCATCAGATAGAGCATCGCGGAGAAGCCCTCCTCCGGACAATCGTCCGCGCCGTAGAAGACCTTGTTCGGCTGGCCGATCTCGCCGTAGCCCGTAATGTCGGCGACCAGCACGGATGCCCCCTCGGCCAAACGCGCCTTTGCCGCCGCGGCCCAGTCCGCGCGCCCTTTCGGTCCCACCATCAGCACAGGGGCCCGCGCGGTGTCCGGCTTCGCCGGAAAGAATAGAACGCATCAA
>CACZCD010000033.1 GCA_902779565.1 uncultured bacterium
GTCATACCCGTTCCCATTCCGAACACGGAAGTCAAGGGCCTCTTCGCCGAGGGTAGTGCGGGACCCGCCCGTGCGAGAGTAGGGCGCCGCCGGCTTTTTTATTTTTCTTTCACAAGGAGGGTGTACGATGAAGAAGTTGTCCGTGTTTGCTGCTGCAGCGCTTTCGGTCGTTGTCCTTGGTTGCGCAACGTCGTCCAAAACGGTGGCCCCCGATGTCTCGCCGCGGCTGAAGATCGTGGCGATTGCGGAGGCCTGCACCACGAACCGTTACGTGATGTCGGGCCGAAACGCGTCGAACGCCATTGCAGCGGCCGGTTACCTGCCCATCATCCTTTCCGACATCTCGGATACGAACCTTCTCGCCCAGGCGATGGATCGCGTGGATGCGCTTGTCCTCACCGGTAGCGTGAAAGGAGATGCCTACCGGCATCGTATCGCATTCGAACACATGCTCATCCGAATGGCGCTTGAACGCGGAAAGCCCGTTCTCGGGTTCTGCCACGGCCACCAGTGCATCAATCTGTTCTTCGGCGGGACGGTGACGCCTCTCGATCCCAAGCGAACGCCACCGCTCGTCCACCGTAGCAAGGAGGCACCCTCGGTGCGGCACTGCTTCCACATGATCGATATCAAGCCCGGCTCGCGTCTGGCGGAGGGATACGGGGCTACTCGGTACAAGGTGAACTCCTCGCATGGCTACAGAGTCGAGCAGCCCGGAAAGGGGATTGTGGTGACGGCCCGTGCGGAGGATGGGACCGTTGAGGCGATCGAGCATGAGAGCTTGCCCGTGACGGGGTTCCAGTTCCATCCCGAGGCGATCTTCGATCTTGACGAACGGCACCTGCGCGTGATCAAGGACGCGCTGGAGCATCCGGCGGCGGGGCGGAAGCTCCCGTAAAGCCCCACGTTCTGTTTATGGAATAATCATTTTTTGGGTAATGATGCGCACATCTTTGCTGCCCGTATCGCAGGGGGCGGAGTGCCTCACATGAGTGCGAACTTGGCGATGAAGATCGCCGTCAGCGCATACATGATCCAATGGATGCGCTTGAAGTTGCCGGCGAGCGCATTGATGATCGTGTAGGAGATCACGCCGAACATGATGCTGTCCGAGATGGAGTAGGTGAACGGCATGGCCGTGATGGAGAGGAAGGCCGGCACGGCCTCCCCGGCGTCGTGCCATTCGATGTCGGCGCAGGAAGAGATCATCATGTAGCCGACGATGATGAGCGCGGGCGCCGTCGCGAAGCCCGGAATCGCGAGGAATACCGGGGCGAGGAGGATCGCGAGGGCGAAGAGCGCCGCCGCCGTGACCGCGGTGAGGCCCGTCTTGCCGCCCTGCGCGACGCCGGCGGCGGACTCCACGTAGGTTGTTGTGGTGGACGTTCCGAGCGCCGCGCCGACGGACGTCGCGATCGAATCGGCGCAGAGCGCCCCGGAGATGCGCGGAAGCTTGCCGTCCTTGTCGAGGAAACCGCCTTTCAGCGAAACGCCGATCAGCGTCCCGAGCGTGTCGAAGAGATCCATGAAGAAGAAGGAGAACATCACCACGAAGAAGTCGAGGGACGAAACGAGCGACCAGCCCGCCCCCACGACTTCGCCTTTCACGGTGTGCGTCCAGCTTCCGGAATGGAACACCGCTCCGACGGTTGCGCCGAACTCCTTGAACGAATGGACGACATCGCCGATCGCAAAGCTGGGGTAGGTTGAGAAGAACCCGTTCGGGGGATCGGGGACATAGATCCCCAGAGCCTGCGCGGCCATGCCCAGCGCCCACGTCGCGAGAATGCCGAGCAGGATCGCGCCCTTCCACTTCTTGACCAGCATGACGCCGGTCAGGAGGGTGCCACCCAGCGCCAGAAGCGCCGTGATGCCATGCGTCTGGAAGTGGATGGTCTTGAAGTTCACAAGCGCGATGAACGTGGCCTCGTCCTTGACGATGATCTTCGCCGTCTGGAGCGCGATGAAGCAGATGAAGAGACCGATGCCGGCCGCGACGGCGCGCTTGAGGGACATCGGTATGGAATTGAAGATCCCCTCCCGGACGGGCGTGAGCGAGAGCGCGAGGAAGACGAGCCCCTCGACGAATACCGTCAAGAGCGCAAACTGCCAGCTGTATCCCATGCCTAAAACGACACCGAATGCGAGGAAGGCGTTGAGTCCCATCCCCGGCGCCAGCACGAACGGGTAGTTCGACAGGAACGCCATCAGGAGCGTGCCCACGATGGCCGCGATGGCCGTCGCCAGGAACACGCCGCCGCGCGGAATCCCCGCTGCGGAGAGGATGTTGGGGTTCACGGCGAGGATGTACGCCATCGTCATGAACGTGGTGATCCCCGCCACGACCTCCGTCTTGACGGACGTTCCGTGTTCCTCCAGACCGAACAGCTTCTTGATCATCAGGTGCGCCCTCCCGTAAATCTGATGTGCCGCATTATATAACAAGTCCGCGCGATGTGCAACGCCCCGCCGGACGCAATTTGTGGTATAATTCGCGGCCAATGGCTCAAGTGAGCCAGCTTTCTACGATAAACTCTAAACAGAAAGAAAACAAGAAGATGAACTACAAGTACATGTGCCTCAATCCGATTGCGGATGTGGGGCTTGACAACCTGACGGACAACTATGCGCGCACGGAGGACTTTGCGGCGGCGGACGCCGTGTTCGTGCGCAGCGCGAAGATGGACGAGCTGACGCCCGGCGAGAACCTTCTCGCGGTGGCGCGCGCCGGCGCGGGCGTAAACAACATCCCGCACGCGGAGTACGCCAAGAAGGGCATTGTGGTGTTCAACACCCCCGGCGCAAACGCGAACGGCGTGAAGGAGCTGGTGATCGCCGCCATGCTGCTCGCCTCGCGCGATATCGTGGGCGGCATCGAGTGGGTGAAGCAGAATGCCGCGGACGCCGCCATCAACAAGTCCGCCGAGAAGGCGAAGAAGGCGTTTGCCGGCACGGAGATCCAGGGCAAGAAGCTGGGCGTGATCGGTCTTGGCGCCATCGGGCAGAAGGTCGCCAACGCCGCCGTTGCGCTGGGCATGGAGGTGTTCGGCTACGACCCGTACCTTTCGGTTGACGCCGCGTGGAATCTAAGCCGCGCCGTCAAGCACTGCAAGAACGTCGAGGCGATCTACCGCGCCTGCGATTTCATCACGATCCATGTGCCGGCGCTCGACTCCACGAAGGGCATGATCAATGCCGAGGCGCTCGCCATGATGAAGAATGGCGTAATCATCGTGAACGCGGCGCGCGATGCGCTCGTGAACGAGACGGACATGCTTCAGGCGATCGAGGCCGGCAAGGTGCGCAAGTACGTTTCGGACTTCCCGAACGCCACGACCGCCGGCAAGAAGGGCTGCCTCGTGATCCCGCACCTCGGCGCTTCCACGGAGGAGGCCGAGGACAACTGCGCGGTCATGGCCGTGAAGGAGATGCGCGACTATCTCGAGAACGGCAACATCGTCAATTCCGTCAACTACCCCGCCTGCTCTTTAGGCATCCCGAACAAGGCCGGCCGCGTGGCGATCTGCCACAAGAACGAGGCGAACATGATCGGGCAGTTCACGAGCATCCTCGGCCACGCCAAGGTCAACATCGACGCCATCGCGAACAAGAGCCGCGGCGATTTCGCCTACACGCTCATCGATACCGACAGCGCCATCCCGGCGGCCGTGGTCGCGGAGCTGAAGGCGTCCCCCGCCGTCATCCGCGTGCGCGTCATTAAGTAGGGATCTCCGCATAATACGGAGCATGGCGCGAAACGCATCCAGAAGGGCCGCGAAGACGGCAAAGGCGGGCAAAGAGCCCGTGATGAAGGAGACCGACGTTCTGCTCTTCACGGGTGAGCTCGCCGACCTTCTGGAGGCGGGCATGACGCTCGGGCAGGCCCTCAGCGCCCTGGCCAACCAGGGTGACGAGGGTTCCCCGCAGCGTCTGGTGTGCAAGGACCTCACGGATCGCATCGTCAACGGCGAGGCGTTCTCCGAGGCGGTGAAGCACCATCCGAAGACGTTCCAGCCGCTCTACGGCAACATGATCAAGGCGGGCGAGTCGTCGGGCGCGATGGTGGAGGTGCTGCGCCGGCTCGTGGATCACTACGAGCGCAATGACTCGATCCGCAGCAAGGTGAAGGGCGCGCTCATCTATCCGTGCATCGTGCTGTCGCTCGGTGTGATCGGCGTGATCGGCGCGCTCGTGTGGATCATCCCGTTGTTCGAGAAGGTGTTCGCGTCCATGGGCGGCTCGCTGCCGCTCCCCACGCGCATCCTGATCGGCATGAGCGACGCTGTGATCGGCTATGGCTGGCTGATGGCGGCGGGCGTGTTCGGTCTCGTGGTGTGGTTCCGCAAATGGGTGGCCACGCCAGCCGGCCGGCTGAAGTTCGACAGCCTCAAGCTCAAGATGCCGCTCATCAAGAACATTGTGGCGAACGGCATCTACGCCTCGCTTGCGTTCACGCTGAAGACGTTGCTGGCAAACGGCGTGAATGTGCTGAACGCGCTCCGCATCGCGGAGGAGACGTGCGGCAATGCCGTGATCGGCGCCGCGCTCGCCAACGCCCGCAAGCGCGTGACGGACGGCACGTCGATCTCGGGTCCGCTCGCACAGTCGGGCGCGTTCCCGCGCATGATGACGGATATGCTCGCGGTGGGCGAGCGCGCCGGGAACATGACGGCTTCGCTCGAACATATCGGCATGCGCTACGAGAAGGACATGAACCGCAGCATCTCGGCGTTCACCACGGCGCTGGAGCCGATCCTGATCGTGGGCGTGGCCGTCGTTCTTGGATTTGTGGTGCTCGCCATTCTCATGGCCGTGTTCGGCATGGTCAACGCGATAGGGTAGGTTAGTGGCTAGTTGTTAGTGGCTAGTGGTTAGTGATTTAGAGTTAAATTGAAAGGAGAAAAGATGAACAGGAATGAAGTGAAGAAGATCGTGCGCAAGGCCGAGCAGGGCTTCACGCTGATCGAAATCATGGTGGTGGTGGGCATCATCGGCCTTTTGGTCGCCGTGCTCATCCCGAACGTGACGGGCAAGATGAACGAGGCGCGCATCGCTTCGGCGCGCGTCCAGATCAAGAACGTGGAAGAGGCCCTTGTCGCCTACAGCATGAAGCATGGCGGCAAGTACCCCGATTCGCTTGAGGCGCTTACGCAGGAGACGGACGACGAGGACGCGCTCCTGCAGGGCGGCGTCGAGGATCCGTGGGGCACGCCCATCCAGTTCGAGAAGCGTGGCAAGAAGCGTCCGCTCATCACGTCGGCCGGACCGGACGGCGAGTTCGGCACCGAGGACGACCTCACGAACGTCGAGAAGAAGAAGTGACCGGTTGAGCTTGGCGCTTGGCGCTTGGGGTTTAGAGCTTGGAGCTTAAAGAGTAACCTCTAAACTTCCAAACTTCCAAACCTCCAAACTTCAACTTGCAAGGGCAATGGCATGAGGCGCGCCGGCTTTACGCTCATCGAGATCATGATCGTGGTGGGCATCATCGCGATCATGCTGGCGAGCGCCGTCATGAGTGTCGCCTCCGGGCGTGGCGCGGTGCAGACGAAGGAGGCGACGCGCGGCGTCATTCAGCTCTCGCGCTACGCCGCGGCGCTGGCGCTCCTCCGGCAGCGGCCCGTAGTCGTGACGTTTCACCATAACGGCAAGATCGAAGTGCGCATCTCGGGCGAGGCGACAGGATCGGGTGCGGCCGGTTCTCCATCCGATCCGATCTATCGCGAGGTGGACGGCAAGACGACGTTGACCGCCGCCGAGTATTCCGCCGAAGACGAAATCGAAGAGGTTGACGAGCCGTCCGCACAACGCAGTTCAAAGGACGCGACCGGGGCGGGGACCGGTGCGGCGCCGGCCGCGCCGGATGAGAAGAAGGGATACTTCTATTCGAAGCGGGTGCTGGATCCCGAGGTGCTGGCGAAGGAGGATACGGAGGGCCAGTACGAGGGCGTCACGTTTACCGTCGAGGTTCTGGGCGAGGACGGCGAACCGCTTGACCGCGATCTGGCGGCGGCGCGTTCACTTCGTCAGCCGAAGCGCGAACGGAAGGATGCGGATGGTGAGACTGTGGAGGAAGAGCCGGAAGAGGAGGACGAGCCGCCCGTCTCCGTGACCTACGAGACGAACGGGAACGTCAACCCGCACCGGGTCATCGTGCGGCTTGCGGGCGAGTCGGAGGCGGAGGAGGGCTTCACGATCAACATCTCCCGCAGCGGCAAGGCGACCGTGGGCGACGACGAGGAGGAGGGGCAGAATGTCCGGCGTCGGCGTCGTTGAGCGTGCGCGCAGGGGCTTCACGCTCCTTGAGGTGATGTGCGCGACCATCATCCTGTCGCTGGGGCTCGTGGCGCTGCTGACGGCGTTCATGCAGTGCCAGCGGATCATTCGCGCCATCCGCTCCCGTCGCCCGATCTGGTCTCGGACGATCCGCTCGACAGCGAGCTGCTGAACATCGAAGAGACGCCGGCGCTGAAGCTGGCGCAGGACCTGGAGATCGACCGCGACCTTTCGCGCGAACGCCGCGAAGAGCTGGAATACTACACGTTCGAGCGGACGGTCGATGAGGTGGACGACGAGGAGCTGGAGCGTAGCGGCTTCCTGTACACCGTGCGCACCGTGATCCGTTGGGGGCACACGCGGCGCAGCGATGACCGCAGCGAGACGACGGTGATCACCCTTTGGAGGAAGAAACGATGAGGCGGGCTTTCACGATCGTCGAGCTGATGTTGGCCGTGCTGATCCTTTCGATCCTCACGATCATCTCCACGTGGACGTTCCACACGATCATCCGGAACTGGAACCTCTCCACCGAGATGGCGGACAACGTCCAGCGCACGGACTACGCGCTCGCGCAGATCACGAGCGCGCTTCGCAGCGCCTACTTCCCGACGAGCGGGGAGGTGACGGAAGCCGACGGTTTCCAGCTTGAGGACGGCAATCCGCGCAACGAGCCGGATGAGAGCGACATGATCGCCTGGACGAAGCTGGGCCCTGCGATCGTCGGGCGCAGTTCCCGCTTCGCGAAAGCCGCGCACCATATTTCAATGTATGTGGTGGAGCCGGGGAAGAGCGATGTGGAGGCCTACGCCAATGGCGGGCTTGTCTGTGATGTGATCGGCGAGAAGAAGTTCCGTCCGGATGATTTTGATGAAGAAGATCTCGACAACTGGGACCACTTCGTCCTCAGCGAGGACGTGCAGGGATTCAACTGCCGCGTCCTCGACAAGGATCAGCCCTTCAAGGACGATCAGGCCAACTGGCAGGATACGTGGGACACCTCCAACATGATTCCGCGCCGCGTGCAGCTCACCTTCTGGATGAAGCCCGTTGACAAGGAGAAGGAGTCTTACCCGATCGTGCGTGTGATCGAAATTCCGCTTTGGGACGTTTCGCAGAACCCCGTCAAGACAGACTCTTCCGGTACGGAAGACAAGAAGCGCGAAGGGGCCCGTCGCAGCGTAGGCGGAAGGCCTGGTGGTGCGCCGCCGGGCGGCGGCATGCCACCGCCGGGAGGAGGTGGGCCGCGATGAGATGGAAGAAAGGAAGTGCGATCGTCGGTGCCATCTGGATGCTGGCGGTGCTGTCGATTCTGATTGCCACGTATGCCGTGGACGCCCAGCTCCAGACGCGCATCAACCTGTATCTTCAGGAACGCGTGAAGGTGGATCATCTGACCGATGCGGGCATCGCCATCGCCGAGGTGATCATGCTCGACTACCAGAACGTCTCGGTCCCTTCGTCCACCGGTAGCGACGGTAGCAGCACCACGGCCTCCCAGTCGGAGATCGACGAATATCTTGAGAAGGATCGCTGGTATTGGGAGAAGGTCGATCTCAAGGACAACCGTGAATGCTCGACGGGGGCCGTGCCGGTGGACGCGCTCAACCCCGAAGGCGGTACGGTGACGGTGAAGATCAAGCCGATCGAGTCCCAATGGAACATCAACAACCTCTACCCGCAGGGCGATGCCAACTACGCGAAGATCTGGGAGGCGGTCCTGGCGGCCTCCGGCGTGCCGGAGGACTACTGGGACAGCATCGTCGACAGCTGGTGCGACTGGCGCGATACCGATGACGGCGACACCGGGGAATACGGAGCCGAGACGGGTACGTTCTACAAGGAGGCGTATGACGACTACATCAATGGCCGTGACGTCGAGAAGAACAAGAACTATCTTCCCGCGTCGCGCGACGGCGAGATTTCCGATCTTGACGATTTGATGCATATCAAGGGATTCAACGAGTATGAGGAAGAGCCGATCAGCGCGCAGGCGCTTCTGGACGGCGGGATCCTGAACCCTCTGGCGAAGAAGGAGGACCAGATCGAGGTGAAGGGGTTCCGCAAGTATTTCACCGTGTTCGGCTCCGGCAAGATCAATGCGAACATCGCCGAAAAGGATATTCTGGTCACCGTGCCGGGCATCTGGCAGCCGTCCGGCACCTCCAGCAACCATGCCTTCAACGAGAATGACGTCTCCAACGCCACCGATATCGCCGATGCCATCGTCGAGATCCGTGCGACCGGCAACCAGCGCGACAACGCCGGCCAGTCGATGGAGGATGATGTGGGCACCTTCAAAAACTGGAATGACCTCCAGAACCGAGTGCAGGAGGCGGTGGGGGGCGGCAACTACATCCAGCAGGAGGCCGAGCAGTTCCTTTCGTACGCGCCGGACAAGTTTTTCGAAGTGTCGATCACGGGGGAGTCGTTGGGGATCACCCATACCGTGAAGGCCATCGCGATCGTGCAGGATTCCAAGATCCGCTACATCCGGTGGCAGGAGGATCCGTAGGGAGCGAATCAGAAATGAGGATCGGAATGAAAATACGATTCGGAACAGTTCTTGCGGCGGTGTGCTTGACGGTCTCGCTTGAGAGTGTGGCCGACGTTGTCGATCCACGCGTGCGGACGTATATCGATCCCGTGCGGATCGTGTGGCAGACGCCAAAGGCGAACAACGGCGGCGAACGCTTCAAGATCAAGGACGCGGCATCGCTTCTGGCGAAGCGGCGCGGCCAGGTGCCGGAGGGCGGCTGGGGCAGAGGCAACGTCGGCTGCGTTCTCGTCAATGGCGGCGAAACGCCAGGCGTTCTTCTGGACTTCGGTCGCGAATTGCATGGTGGCGTGCAGATTGGCGTAGGGCGCGGTCAGAAGGGAATGCGCGTGCGGTTCCGATTCGGCGAGTCGGTCGCGGAGGCGATGAGCGATATCGGTGAGAAGGGCGCGACCAATGACCATGCGATCCGTGACGACATCATCTGCATCCCGTCGTTCGGCACGCGCGAAGTCGGAAACACCGGCTTCCGGTTCCTGCGACTCGATCTCGTGTCGGCCGGGTCCGTCCGTCTTGAGTTCGTGCGGGCGGTGGAGCTGATGCGGCCGATGAAGAGGATCGGAGCCTTCCGGTGTTCCGACGAACGGCTGAACCGCATCTGGGAGACGGCGGTCCGCACGGTGCATCTCTGCTGTCAGGATTACCTGTGGGACGGCATCAAGCGCGACCGGCTCGTGTGGATGGGCGATACGCATCCCGAGACGATGGCGATCCTGGCCGTGTTCGGCGCGCAGGCGATCCTGCCCGACTCGCTGGATTTCATGGCGGCGACCACGTGCCCCGACGAATGGATGAATACCATGGGACCGTATACGCTCTGGTGGATCCGCAACGTCGCGGAATGGTACCGCTTCACGGGTGACAGGTCGTATCTCGAAAAGCACCACGACTACCTCAAGGCGACGTTCGCCAACCTGGAGCGATACATTACGCCGTCCAACACGCTCGAAGGCATCCGCCGTCCGTTTCTCGACTGGCCCACGGAGCACAACCGCCCGGCGGTCCATGCGGGGGTGCAGGCGCTTGCGCTCATCACATGGCGTGAAGGGGCGTTTCTGGCTGACGCGGTCGGCGATTCGGAGCTGGCCGCCCGGTGTCGCCGGACGGCGGCGCGGTTTGAGACGCATCGCGGGAAGCTGGAGCCGCATGGCTCGAAGCAGGCGGCGGCGATGCTGGCGCTTTCCGGTCTGCGTGATCCCCAGGAGATGTTTGCGGCGGTCGTCGGCCGGAACGGCGTGCACGGTATGTCCACGTTCTACGGCTATTATATGCTTGAGGCGATGAGCGCGGCCCACGAAAGCCAGTTTGCGCTGGACGCCGTGCGCGATTACTGGGGGGCTATGCTGGATGTCGGGGCGACAAGCTTCTGGGAAGATTTCAATGTGGACTGGACGAACAACTGCTTCCGCATCGATGAGCTGCCGATCGCGGGGCGGAAGGATGTCCATGGCGATTACGGCGAGTTTTGCTACAAGGGGTTCCGCCATTCGCTCTGCCACGGGTGGAGTTGCGGACCCGCGCAATGGTGCATCAACAACATTCTCGGCATTCGTCCGCTCGATGTCGGCTGTCGCCGCGTGGCGGTGAAGCCGTTCCTCGGCGACCTCGAATGGGCGGAGGGCGCGATGGCGCTGCCGACCGGCGAGGCCGTCAAGGTGAGAGTGGAGAAGACCGGAGGGACGCTGCGCGTGAAGGTCGATGCGCCACCCCCTGTCATCGTTGTGCAAGAGAACGAGTGAACGATCCGTCCTCCGCGCTTTCCACACGAGCGGACAGATTTGATATAATCCACACCATGCTTAAACGGCTGAAAGTCGATAACCTGGCGATCGTCGAACATGCGGAGGCGGAGTTCGGCGAAGGGTTGACCGTCATCACGGGCGAGACGGGCGCGGGCAAAAGCGTGTTCATGGGCGCGCTCACGCTGGCGCTCGGTGCGCGGGCGGACGCGAGCGCTGTCCGTGACGGCTGCCGCGAGGCGCGCATCGAGGCGGAGTTCGATGCCGACGGCACGGCGGCGTTTCTGGAAGAACAGGGGCTACCGCCCGGCGAAGAGGGTCTGCTACTTGTGCGGCGCGTCATTTCCGCGTCCGGCGGCAGCCGCGTGTGGATCAACGATTCTGCGACGTCGGTGCAGACGCTCCGTGCGCTGGGAGAACGGCTGGTGGATATCCATGGCCCGAACGACCGGCGTTCGTTGGTGGACGAGGATTTCCAGCGTGAGACGCTCGACCGGTACGGACGGGTCGATTTGTCGGGCTATGGCAAGGCGTGGCGGGAGCTTTCGGACCTGAAGGCGCGCCGGGCCGCGCTGGAGGGGGCGGTGGATGTGGCCGATGAGATCGAGCGGCTGCGCAACTCCCTTGAGGAGATCGATGCGGCAAAGCTGACCGAGGACGACGAGGAGGTGTTGACCGCCCGCCACGCGGCGGCGGCGCATGCGGCGGAGATCGTGGAGGCGGCGAACGCCGCCACGGCCGCGCTGGCCGGCGACGGCGGCGAGGCGGCCTACGGGGGTGGAGAGGGGAGCGTGTCCGCTGCGGATCTGCTCATTGCGTCCGGCGGAAACCTCCGCGAGATGGCGAAGTATCACGAGGCGGCGAACGAGTGGGACGATGAACTGGAGCGGATCATCACGTCTGTTCAGGAACTTTCCCGCACGATCGCCGATTCCGTGAGCCGCATCGATGCCGATCCCGAGACCCTGCAGGCGCTCGATGACCGGATTTCGCTCGTGCGCCGCCTCAAGCGGAAGTATTCCTGTCAGACGGTCGCGGACCTCCTCGAACTGCGGGAGAAGCGCGCGCAGAAGCTTTCCGACCTTGAGGACCGGGACGAGAAGATCCGGGAGCTGGAGGTGCAGATCGCCGCCGCCGAGAAGAAGGTGGAGAAGGAGGGCGCGGCGCTTTCCGCCGCCCGGCGAAAGGCGGGGACGAAACTGGGGGCGGCCGTGACGGCGGAGCTGCGCGGGTTGGGGTTCCTCAAGGCCGGGTTCGCAGTCGCGCGGGAGGCGCAGCCGCCGGACGCGACCGGGTGCGACCGCATCGTATACCGTTTTGAGCCGAATCCGGGCGAGTCGGCGCGCCCGTTGGCGCAGATCGCCTCCACGGGCGAGATTGCGCGGGTGATGCTGGCGGTGAAGGCGGTGATTGCGGAGCATGATGCGATCCCCGTGCTGGTGTTTGACGAGATTGACGCCAACATCGGCGGTGAAACGGGCCGGGCTGTCGGCGAGAAGCTGCGCACCGTGGCGCGGCACCATCAGGTCGTGGCCATCACGCATCTGCCGCAGTCCGCCGTGTACGGAAACCGCCATTTTGTGGTGGCGAAGTCCGTCTCCGGCGGTCGTACCCGCAGCGCGATCCGTCCGGTGTCGGGCGAGGACCGCGTGCATGAGATCGCGCGGATGCTGGGCGGCGAAAAGGCGTCCTCGGTGGTGGTGCGCCACGCCCGCGAGCTCCTGGCACTTGCGCAATAGGGCCGGTTTTGGTATCATACGCGCCCTTCTTTTCGAGGAAAACCGTTTTCCTCACGGAAAGAGGACGTAAAATCCAAGGAAAAAGCAATGGAAGCATACGCAGTACTCGAAACCGGCGGCAAGCAGGTGCTTGTCAAGGTCGGTGATACGGTCGAGATTGAAAAGATCGAGGCCGAGGAGGGCAAGGAGATTGCCCTCGAGACCGTCTGCGCCGTCTCAGACGGCACGACGCTCAAGGTGGGGACGCCCTACGTGGAAGGCGCCAAGGTGACCCTCGCGGTCGTTGGCGTGAAGCGCGGCGTCAAAACGATCAACTTCAAGGCGAAGCGCCGGAAGGGCGCGCGCCGCACGGTCGGTCATCGTCAGCAGTACACGGTCGCCACCGTCAAGGCGATTGCCTAAGAGGAGGTAACGGAACATGGCTTCTTCAGCATCAGCCCGTAACGGCCGCGACTCGAACCCGAAGTTTCTCGGCGTCAAGGCCTACGACGGCCAGACCCTCAAGGCCGGCTCGATAATCGTCCGCCAGCGCGGCACCAAGATCCATCCTGGCGCAAACGTCGGCTGTGGCCGCGACTTCACGCTTTTCGCCCTCAAGGACGGCAAGGTGAAGTTCATCAAGGACGGCAAGGTCGTGACGATTGTCCCCACAGACGCCCAGTAAGGTGTAGGCGGAGATAGAAGAAAAGGAGGTCGCCCATTGGCGGCCTCTTTTTTTTGAGGTGCGAGGCCCCATAAAGAAATTAAAATTTCTAAAAATAGTGCTTGCGCTTGACGGCGTGATGTGGTATCTTATGACCCATCTGAAAAAAGGAGTTTTTGTTTATGACCATAAAAACCTGTAAAACAGCGGTTCGCGCGAGTACGCTTCTCGCCGCGATTGCGTTGTCTGGAGGAGCGTTCGCGGATGCTGCCGCTACCGATTCCTATAACTTCGAGACTGAAGGCGCGCTGGGCACCAGCCCCTATCAGGCGCTGAACGGCAACGGCACGGTTGTCGCTGACAACTACACCTACTCGGCGCGTGCGGGACGGCCGCTTACGTCCGATGCTCACACCAAAGTTCTGGAGATCGCCGGAACGGTCACGTACACGAATGCGGGTGAAACGTCAGCGAATAACTCTTCGCAGGTTGACTTTATGTTCAAGGTCGAGCCGACCGATGAGCTGGAGAATCCGGAAGGCAGTGACATTCAGGTGGCTCTTGCCGTCGGCGTGACGAACGCGACGGGTACCACCGCGCCGCTCAAGCTCTGGTGCAAGACCTCGACCGATGCGGCGGCAGGGTGGGCGACCATCAAGGATTCCGTCGATACGGGCAGCTGGGTACGCGCGACGTTGGTTCTCGACTATAGCGAGACGGCGAAGAAGTGCAAGATCTCCCTTGATGGCGATCCCGTCTTGAATAACGGTTCCGAGTGGTTCTACTTCGCAGGTGTTGCCGCGCAGTCGTTCGTGAAGTCCATCTCGATGGTCGGTTCGACGCGCGTTGACGATCTCAAGGTCTCCTACGATGCGGCTGGCAGCTATGCGTTGCCTGGCGGTGATACGACCATTGCGGCATCCGGTCAGGGCAGCAACGTCACATACGGGTACATCAACAAGTATGGCGTGACTGTCGCGCAAGCAACCGATAGCACCTACACGTGCGCCGATTCCGGTATGACGGTTGCTGAGAAGTTCGAGGCCGGTCTTGATCCGACGACCGACACGAAGTTTGAACTTCAGACGATGTCGACGACAAAGTCCTCCGCTACGGTGACGTTCCCGGGAGCGAATCCTGTCGGCAGCTACAAGGTCAGCGCCAAGACTGCGGGTGGTACCGAGGTGGCGACTGGTACGATCTCGAAGGTCAGCACGGATGGCGAGAATGTCAACAGCGCTGCGATCACGATTCCGTCGGCGAATCAGGATGAACTGCTCTACTTCACGGTTGAGACGGTTGCCCAGTAAGGCAGGAAAGGAAATACGACAATGAAAAAGACAGCTCTTTTCTGTGCGGTTGCGGCGGCGGCGTTTGGCGTCTTCGCCGAGGACCTGATGTTCGAGTTCTCCTCGACTGGCGATACCTACGCCGACGGCAAGGCCGTTGAGAACGGTGAGGTGTACGCGCTCGTGTGGTCTGCCGACGGTGCGTTTGGCGGCATCAACAAGGACGGCACGCTCGTGCGTGCGGGCGATGAGATTGTCCGTACCTCGTTCGCGGAGAACGGCGGGTGCTTCCCGACGATTTTCGTGCTCGACTCCTCCAAGGTGAAGACGACGGGCGTCTATCAGATGTTCCTTCTCGATACGCGCGAGTTCGCCGCCGACGGTACGGCTGGCGCTCCGAAGGGACGCGCTGCGGACGGATCGTTCCCGGTTGTGAACGGCTATTCCGCCGTCACCTCCGCGACGTTCAAGAAGCAGGCACAGCTCACCGAGAACGCGGTGAAGGCCGAGGGCGCGGGCGGTTCCGCGATGGAATTTGCCGCTGATACGCCGAAACCGGACATCACGGACATCACCCCGACGGCTGACGGCAAGGTTGTGATCACGGTCTCGAACGTGGTTCCGTACGTTCCGTACGCAATTACCTGCGGCGAGACGCCTAACGCGCTCACGCAGAAGGATGTCGCATCCGTCTTCTCGCTCTCCGATGGAGTCCTCACAATCACCGTGGCGAATCCCGGAGCCAACCGCTTCTTCAAGGTAACTTCAAAGTAAAGGGGCATTGAAAATGAAACTCCGTTCAATAATCTGCGTCTCTGCGATTGCGGCTGCTGCATCGGCCTCCGCACTGACAGCGGGCAACACGTTTGCGCGTTTGCCGGTGACGAGTACCTACGAGAACACGCTGATTGCCATTCCGTTCGCTGGCTGCGGCGAGACAGACGCTGTAATCTACGTCACGAATCTCGTGATGACGGCCAACCTGAAGTCGGGCGACAAGCTCCTCTACAAGGATGGAAGCGCCTACTACGCATGGCAACTCACCACCGATGGTGGTACTTGGCAGAAGATGGCGACCTCGACTGACTTTGGTACTGAAGTCTCGCCTTCTGCGGCGCAGACGACTCTTCCGTGCGGCAAGGGGTGCTGGCTTGTTCGTTCCTCCGCTACGATTTCGGCTGATCCGAAGATTTATCTCTTCGGTCAGGTGAATACGGGTTCGCTCACCACGACGATTCCGGCTTCGTCTGATGGTACGATTGTCTGCCGTCCTTACGAGACGGGTGCGATCGACCTCTCTTCGTGGAGGCCGACCGGCGTTGCTGCTGGTGACACGGTCTCGGTGCCCGATTCGGATCCCGCGAATCTGACCGGCAAGAAGACCTATACCTACAAGAACGACAACTGGACGGTTCAGACCTCGGAAACAAAGACGAACAAGCGCGGAATCGTTACGACAACGGTTAGTTATACGCCCGTTTCCTCTGGCACGACCATCCCGGCTGGTGTCGCATTCATGTATGGTCGTCAGGGCACTACGGACTTGATAATCACTTGGACTAAGTAAACGGACATTTCTCCGACAAGGAAGGAACTGATAAAATGAACTCAAAGTTTTTGGCTCTTGCTGCTGTTGGCCTTATAGGTCTGACGGCTTCAGCGGATGTCCTTTACTGGCAGGTTGGCGATGGTGCCAATACGACTGGCTATGGTGAGGCCTACCTGATGGCTCGCGATGGAAGCGGTAATCTCTACTACGCTTCTGAAAACACGGGGTCAGGTGGTGCTGCTCTTGGTGCTGTTGGTGATGCTGCTCCTTCCGTGTTCGCCGATGGTGGCTCTGCTGCAGCTACGCTTGAAGCGGCGAAGTTCTTGAGCTGGGATAGCCCGCATTCCGCATATAGTGGAGAGCTGTCGGCTCTCTCGTTCTACGTCGAGCTGTACAATGCGGATGGAGACTGGATGGGGCGCACTACTGACGTTGCGTTTAACAACCTTGGTGATGCCGTATCCAGCGGCTTCAATCCGTCCTTCTCTGGCGTGAACAGCGCGATTGGCCATTCGGGGGCGAGCTTCACTTCGGAGGTTCCGGAGCCGACGAGCGGTCTGTTGATGCTGGTTGGCTTGGGTGCGCTGGCACTCCGCCGCAGGCGCGCCTAATGGCGCGTAGTGGTTAGTGGATAGTGATTGGTGAAGCATGGCTAACAACTGAGAACTAGAGACTAACAACTGATGAAAGGCCCGTCCGCATGTGCGGGCGGGTTTTTGACTAACGGCCAACGACTAACCATAAATCACCGACGACTAGCCACTGACCACTGACCACTAGCCACTAACAACTAACGACTATGAAACGCGATCACTATTACGACGATGATGACGATCAGAACATGAATCCCTATTCGGCGGTTCGTCAGCCGATTGTGCTCCCTGACAAACTGGGGGGCGGTGATTTTGTCCTGGCGACGCTGTTGGCGGCTGGCACTTTCGCCTTTGCGTGGCTGTTGGCGCTTCCAGGGCTTTATCCCACGTCTTGGAGCGATCTTTCGATTGCAGCGGGTCTTCGTCCGGTCGAAGCGCTTTTCCCGGGGCTTTGGCGTCTCCTTGCGCGGGCGGTCTATGCGACGTGTGGTGTTTCCGTGGCGAACGTTGCGATGCCGATTATCGGCAAGGCGTTTCTCGCGGTCAGCGCCTTTCTGGTGTACTATGTCCTGCGCGGCGCGTTGGCGGTTCTCGTGCGGCTCCGCAAGGACAACGTGGTGTGGTCGCACAACCTTGCGCGCCTTGTGAGCGCCATCGGGGTGGTGGCGTTCGTCTGTGCCGATCCTGTTTGGCGCGCCGTTCAGACGTTCGAGCCGACGACGCTCCTTCTCTTCATGACGGTTCTGGCGGTCTATCTTCTCACGCGTTTTCTCCGTTCGGGGCATCTGCCGGCAGCCTATTTTGCGATGCTCATTCTGGGGCTTCTCTGCGCCGAGACGCCGTTTGGTTTCCTGCTTCTCGCGGGTTTCTGGGGGTGCTACTTTGTCCTTCTCACGAAGGGGCACCTTCAGTACATGGTGATGCTGCACCCGTTCGTGAACCAGATCTCGAAATGGTATCTCACGTTCATCTGGGCGTTCGGTCTGCTGTTGGGGATCGCCGCGAACGTGCTGGGCTATCTGGGAATGAATGGACTTGAGGCGAATGCCGTCGCCGTCGGCGATTTGCCCGCTCTCTACATCACAGGACTTTGGAATTCGTTCATCAGCGCGGCGTCGGCGGGTGGCTGGATCATCGGTGCCGGCGTGGTGTTGATGCCGATGGTGCTGTGCTTCGTGATGATCCGTCGCGCGACGGACGAGGAGTACTTCCTCCCGTACCACACGGGCGTGATCTTCTTCTTTGCGGGCGTGTTCGCGTATTCGCAGCTCGCGTCGCTCGCGCCGCTCTGGTTCTGGACGTGGATCAAGCGTCCGGAGATGGTGCCGAGCGTCTATCTTCAGTGCATCTTCTCGTTGGTCTGCGCCGTCACGCTTGTCTGCACGCTCGCGGTGCTCGCTGTCGATGCCTATTGCCGGAACCACCGCCGGCTTCGATTTCAGAACTTGGCAGCGCGAAGTTCACGAGCATGCTGCGGAAGGTGGGCATCGTCTTTATGCCGACGCTTTTGGTTGCGGGTCTTGTTCCCGGACGCATCCAGTTGCGTACGCACGCCATGCTGGAGATGGTGAGGACCTACATCCGCGAGACGGTGCGCGAATGCGCGGGAGCCAAGTGGCTCTTCACGGATGGCTCCTACGATTGCGCGGTGGAGCTGGAAGCCGCCGCGCGCGGCATGGAGCTGCATTGCATGTCCATGATGGCCGGCAATTCGCCGCGCGAGACCTTTATCCGTCAGCAGTCACTTCACGACGAGGAAGACCGTCTCTCCGCCACGGTGGGAGCGCCAAACATCCTGCGCACCTGGCAGCGCGACAAGGCGGATCGCCTGCCGCTCGTCGCTGCGCAGCTGGGTCTTGAACTCTGGAAGCGTGCCGGCAAGGAGATCCCGCCGGTGTCGGGTGTGGTGTCGCGTCCGGCGGGCGTTCCCGCCGAAGAGATCGAAAAGGGCGTCAACGAGGCGTACAAGCTTTCGGAACGTCTGCTCATGTTCTATACGGAGGGTCTGCCGCCCGTGATCGCGGGGCCGCGCGTGAACGACCTGTTCCTCTTCATGCAGTGGCGACTGGCGCGTCTCGCGCGTTTACGCGCCGAACGCTACGACCATGAAGGCAAGACGGATCGGTCGTTGGAGGAGATCCGCATCTCCGATACGCTCGATGAGAAGAACGCGTCGCTGAAGCGGATCCTTGAAGGCATGGCGCGACTCCGCGAGTTGACGATGCGCCAGATGACGCCGCGCGAGGGCCTGCAGTTCGCGCTCGTGCGCGCGGACTTCACGCTCGCCCGCAAATATGCCGAGCCCATTCTGGATGCCGATCCGGATGATCCCAACGCCAACTTCGGCATGGGCATGAGCTATTTCATGCAGGAGCAGTTCGGGCGTGCGGAGGAGTATCTGCAGCGTTGCCTCAAGAAGAACAGCAAGGAGCCGGCGGTCTGGAACAACATTGCGGTGCTTCAGCTTCGCACGGGGCGTCTTGACGAGGCGCTGAAGAATGCGCAGAAGGCGCTTTCGCTCATCCCCGACTCAGCCGAGGTGAAGGACACCATCCGGCAGATTGAAAAGGCGAAGCAAGCGGCACAGACGAATAAGACGGACAAAGCCACCGCCCCCACAAAGACGGGGTCTTGATACTCGTAAAAAATTCTGTTGCATTTGAATCCATGAAGTGGTATCATTCATGGCTGTTTATGGGGAAACTGTTTCTACATATAATGATTCTTGGCCTGTCGCTCTTCGCGGGAGGCTGTTTTGGCATTGCCAATCTATTCTCGGGAGATTCCAAGAAGGACGTTGTGGACGCCGATTTGCTGGCGACTTACTTTGACGGACCGAAGGTTCGCCCTGGTGTTGCGTTGCAGATTTCCGTTACGGCATCGGGTCTGACGGGACAGGCTGCCAAGCAGTATTTCGTGGATGCCGACGGCTACATTACCATGGAGCTTGTGGGGCAGATCAAGTGTGATGGTCTTACGCTTGTCGGGCTTCAGCAGAAGATCGCCTCCGCCTACAAGGAGTATTTCCTTGATCCGCATGTGACCGCGACCTTCATCTATCAGGCGGGTGGCGGGATGGTGTCGCCGTGGGGTACGGTAACGGTGCTCGGCGAGGTCAACAAGCCGGGACCTGTGGATGTTCCCTCCACCATGGATTTGCGTGTCACGCGCGCGTTGCAGCTTGCGGGTGGCGCGACTGGGCTTGCTGACAAGGCGAACATAAGGGTAACGCACTGCGACAAGGATGGGAAACAAACGAAGACGGTTGTTGACTTGATCGAAATCGGCAAGGAGGGACGCCCCGACAAGGATGTCCTGCTTCAGGCAGGGGATGTTGTCTGGGTTCCCATGAGTTGGTACTGATGACACTTCAAAACGGAGAAACAAAATGAAAAAAATACTGATGGCGATGGTTGCGGCTGCAGGGGCGTTTCTGCTCTCTGCCGAGATGCCGCGTAGTGAATGGCATGCCAAGGTCGGCGACTGCGCTCAAGACCCGAACATGCTGAAGGAAACGATTTCGCAGCTTTCGTCTGCGGATAAAACGGCATTCCTTGCTGAGGTCAATGCGGCCATCGACAAGATGCCGGGCAGCACAGACGTGAAAACGGCCAAGTTCCTGGCGGCCAACCGTGCGGCGGTCGCCGGTGCGGGCGCCGCGGATCGCGCGGACGTGTTGGCTGAGGTCTATGCCACGGTTCCGCCGGAGGCGCTCACCGTCATCAACGAGGAGTTTGCCAAGAACGAGTTCGCGCGTCCGGCGACCATGACGGATGACGAGTACACCAACATTGTGGCGCAGACGATGACGAAAATCACTCAGCGCACGGCTTCCGCCGAATCGGGTGCGGTTCGTGCCGGATTCGCGGGACTGATGTTCATCCGTGCCGCCGGATCCGCTACGGATGCCACGACGGATGCGGTTGTTTCCTCCTTGCCGTCCGATGCGCAGGGCGATGCCAAGAATTCTTGGTTCCCGTCAGCGCTTTCGGAGTCGCCGTCGTATGATCCCATCCTTGCCCCGGCACAGGCTGGTGACGAGCCGAATCCGCAGGTTGTCTTGGATATTGCGCCTTCGCAGCAGGTTGACTCCATGTTGGGCGATCTTCAGTCGGGGAACACTGATCCCGGCGAGACGGCTGGCCAGGGTACTGGCGTTCCGGGTTCAACCGATCCCGCATCTGCGTCGGATCCCCAGAACAACAGTCTGTCGGGCGCTCCGCGCGACCGTGTTGAGGATACCCAAAGCCCCTACTACAAGGGGAAGAATCGCGGCGACGAAACGCCGATTGAACCTACAACGCCCGAGCCGGAGACGTATCGGGGTCAAAGAATCTAATTGTCAGTAGGAGGAGAAACCAATGAAAGTCAAATCTTCCCTGTTTTGTGGTCTTGCGCTTGTGGCCTCCGTTTCATTCGCGCAGCAAGGCGTCACCACGCCGCAGAAGGAGTCTCGCCCCACGGGTTTCCGCTTCTTCAACAACCACCTCACAATCAAGCCGTACGTTTCGCTCACCTATACATACGACTCGAATATTGACACCTCGCATCATGCCGAGGACGATTCGATCTTTGCGGTTTCGCCGGGTGCCGAATTTGTGTGGCGCGGTGAGAAGTGGGCGTTGACAGGTTCCCTCTGGTATCGTTACCGCTACTACTGCGAGTACAACCATGACATGGGCGAAAACAGCTATGGGGAAAATCTGGCCTACACCTATAGCTCTTCTGAGAAGAACGAAAAGGGCTGGACGCTTATGTTGGCGGAACGGTATGGGTTCTACAACCAGTCCGATGACCTGACCTCCCGCAACGGGCGTGGCGTGTGGCGCGACCGTGAGACGTTTGATGCGCAGGCCGTCCTTGAGCGTCGTTTCACGGAACGTTGGCATGCGGACGTTCAGGGGCAGTACACCTGGCTCGATTACAAGAACAAGACGGGACACTATGTGCCGCTCAATGGATGGAGCCAGTATGGTGGCGGCGTTCAGGCGGGTTACGCCGCGTCTCGTTGGACGGATCTTCTTGTTGCGGCGGGTTACTCGCGCTATACCCAAAAGACGGGCGATCAGGCGGGGCTCTCCCGTCACTACAGCAGCAATTCTGACGCCTATTCGGTGATGGCAGGTCTCGGCTCTCACATGACGGAGCTTATTACCTACCGTGCTTTGATGGGTGCTTCATGGTTTGACTATGGTAACGCGGGCGATACTGATTGCGGCTGGACCTATACGCTTTCCGCCAACTGGCGCATCCACCGTCAGGTTCAGTTGTCGGTTATGGGTTCGAGCTTCTATCAGCCCTCGGAACGCTATGTCGGCCAGGCTGTCAAGGTCTACACCCTCGGCGGCGGCGTCTCCTATCTCACCCTCGGCGATCGCCTCAACCTGACGGCGAACGTGTCGTGGCGCTATGAGGAGAATGTCTATTCCGATGACGCCTATACGCGCCGTCAGAACTATGACGAATCGTGGCTTTCCGCTCGACTTGGCGCGGACTATCTCGTCAATCGCTGGATGAGTGTGTTTGCGAATATCATGTGGGAGCAGGAATGGTGTGGAAACGGAAACAAGGACTACGACTACGACCGTTTCCGCGGAACGCTCGGCGTTCGTTTCCACTACTGATAAGGCATGCTGAATCAGGATGTTTCGAAATATGGGTTAGCGACCCATCTAGCGCTCGCCGCCGCTTTGCCGGCGGCGTTGGCGCTATTTGTATCAGCCAATACGCTTGCCTGTACGGTTCTCTGGCTTTCCGGCCTATCACTTGTGTGGCTCTTGATGGAGCCATCCGTCTATTCGGGTGAGACCGTTTCGGCGGCCCGCTGGCGCGTGATTCATGGTGTGTTGCGGGATCCTCTTGCCTGGTTTCTTGTTTTCGTGGTTCTTTTTGCTGGTTGCCGATGGTTGAATAATGGGGTAAAGCTTGCGTTTGACCCAGAGGCCGCGGCATGGTCGGTGAAGGATCCTGCACTGACATTCTTTCCGGCTTCTGCGGGAGAGTCGGGGTTCCTGCCTTTCGCGCTTGTCTGCTCCTCGCTGCCGGTCATTCTGGGCGTCAAGCATGCATTGGGACGGAATGCGCGGCTTTGGTTTGGCATCTTTTTAGGTGCGGTTTCGGCGACGGGGGCTTTTGCGGCTGCGATCTACGCTGGAATCGGTGATGCCGAGTTCAAGGCGATGGCAGTGCGGTCGTTTGGCGCCTCGTTCTTCTTGGGGTCAATGTATGCGCTGTTTCTTCCGTTGGCGGTGGCCTGTGGAATTGAAGCGGAAGAACGCGGCATGAAGAAGTCTCGTCTTGTCTTTGCCTGGTCCGTTGCCGGCAATGTCCTGGGTGCCTATGTGTTCCTGCCCATGTTCCTTTCGCTTTCCTATTTTCTGATTTCGGCGCTTTTGGCGGTGGTCGCAGTGGTGCTTGCAGCACGGCGTGCCAATGCTGCCGTGGCGGCGCGTGCGTCTTCCATGCTGTTTTTCGGCATAATCATCGCCGCGTTTACTTTCATGGTCCTGCCGGATGCCGACATACAGGGACGCAAGATGGAGGGGCTTGAGATTGAGAAGTCATTCCCGCCGGCCTTGGCGGATCGGAACGAGGCGCTCCGCCGTATTTCCAAGATGATGTGGTTGGAACATCCCTGGTCGGGCGTGGGTGTGGGGGCTTTCGGGCTTCACGCGCCTTTCTGCGCCACGAAAGAGGACTGGACCGTCCTTCCGCCCGAGCCGAAAGATGGCTCAAATGGCTACTTTACGCTGATCGCTGAACGCGGCATCGTGGGTGGCCTCATTTGGTTGGCCGGTATCGGCTTTCTCCTTTGGTTTTGGGGCCGGAGGCTGTGTGGCGCGTTCGTCTGGCAGAAGGAGCAGGACGAAGGTCGTTCGTTCCTGCAGAATTTGCCGGCTGTTGTCTGGGCGGGTCCGCTTGTGTTGATTGCCTGTGCCGCGGATGGTTGGTTTTCCTCAGGCTTTCCGCTTACGCCGCTTGCCACATGTGCGATGGCCGCCCTGTCGCTATCCGCGGCGGCGTTCCCGAAGGCCAAGCGAAAGACGACTGACGAAGAAGAGAAGAAGGGGTAAAGTATGGCTTCAGAGAGCCCTAAATACGGTGGAAAGCCGATCTACTACGGCACATCCAATAAATCGCCGATCTACTATGGTTCGGCGCAGGCGCCTTACTATTATGGTGGAGGTGGCGGACATTACGGCCAGGCGCCCTACTACTATGGCGGTTCGGCGCAGGATCCGGATTCGTTGGTGGGGACGATCACGCCTGCGCGTATCTTGCGCGTGATCTCTCAAAGGTGGATCTCGGTACTCGTGTTCCTGCTCGTCGGTCTTGTCGCGTCGTTCGCCGTCTATCGAATCTCACCGACGATCTATGAGGCGAAATCCGAGTTCACGGTTCAGATGCGCAGTTCGCAGTCCAATTCAGGAACGCTTGGGCAGATGACGGAGATTGACTACGGCAACACGTACGAGGAGGTGTTCAACACGCGCCTGTCCGACTGGCGGTCCGAAAAGATCGTCACGAAGATCATGCAGCAGTACCGCGCAAACTTTCCGGCCTCCACCGTGTCGGACCAGGAGCTTGTGGAGTCGCTTGTGGAGTCTCAGCTCGAGCTCATCCGCCACTCCCGCCTGATTACGATTGCCGTCCGTTCGGGCAACCCTCAGCTCGCCGCCGCCCTGGCGAACGCGTATGCTGAGGCGATTGAGAACTTCACGGACGAGGAGAACAAGCTTCGCTGCGACAAGGCGGTCGCCCAGATCCATGAACAGGTGGAAAAGCAGCGCCGCATGGACGAGAAGGTCGCGGCGGAACTGCTGAATTTCCGCAAGACGCACAAGATCGACAATCTGCGCAGCGAGCGCGAAATTCTGCAGCAGTCGCTCCAGAAGGTCACCACAGATGTCTTGGCCCTTGAGACGGAAGTGACGAGTGCGGCGGAATGGGAGAAGGTACTGGAGGCCGCTCAGGAGACCCCTGAGGACTTTGGCGCGTTGCCGTCCGCTGTCCCGCGCTCTTCGGAAATCGGACAGGCCTACACGGATCTTCAGAAGTGCCAGATGGAACTCAATTCGCTGCTGACCTCCTACACGAAAAACCATCCCGAGGTCCGCATCAAGCAGAAGAACCTCGACGTTCTCAAGCAGCAGTTCACGGAGTCCGTCTCACGTGCACTTGCCACGGCGCACGGCAACCTTGCGGCTTTCCGCAACCAGCTTGCCGTCCACAAGAAGAACCGCGACAAGCTGACCGCTTCCCTCGCCGAAATCGACCAGAAGATCATCTCGGCGGAGTCCGGGTTGATGCAGATCGAGAGCGAGAAGGAAATTTCCTCGCAGCTCCTCAAACAGCTGCAGCAGGACGAGAACACGGCACGCATCGCCGCCGAGGCGAACAATGAGATCGTCCGCGTGGGACGTCCCGCGAACGTACCCTCCAAGCCCGTGCTGCCGAATCCGATCATCATCTTTGCAATCGGCGTGGCGGCTTCGTTGATATTGGGGCTCTTGTTCGTGCTGGTGCTGGACCATCTTGAGGATACGATCGTGTCGCTCGCCGATATCGAGACGCGTCTTGCGCTCAAGGTCCTCGCGGTTCTGCCCCACGTCCGCCGCAAGAAACGTGAGGAAGTTGCGCGGTTCATCTCCGAAAACAAGTATTCCCAGTTCGCGGAAGCCGTTGCGGGGCTGCGTAACCTTCTGGACTCTCCGCGCTATGCTGACATCAACAAGGTGATACTCGTCATGTCCACGCAGCCGGGCGAAGGGAAGTCCATCACCAGCTGCTCGCTCGCTATCTCGAACGCCCAGGCGCGCCGCAAGACGCTGCTGGTGGATTTCGACCTCCGCCGTCCGCGTCTCGCAAGAGTTTGGGGGCTCAAGGATCTCGACAAGGAGCATTCGTTCTCGCACAACCTGCAGAAGGGCTCCGCCTGCGATTTCGCGTCGCTTGTGAATAATTCGGGAGTTGAGAATCTGGACGTGATCGCCTCCCTTCAGCCGGAGGGCGTGGATCCCGCTTCGATCATGGGCTCCAGCATCGTTTCGGAGTTTTTCGCCTGGGCGCGCGAGCACTATGATCGCATTGTCATCGACTCGCCGCCGTTCGGCATCGTGGGGGATGTGATGACGCTTGCGGCGATGGTGGATGGTGTGCTGATCATGTGCTGTCCGGACCGTACGCACTTCCGTCCCATCCAGTCGGCCGCACGCAATCTTGCGGAGGCCGGCGCGACCGTGCTGGGCATTATCGTCAACGATGTGGAGACAGGTGCGATGAACAGCGCCTTCTCGCAGCATGGGTACTATGGCTACCGCAAGTATGGCTATGGCTATGGCTACGGTTATCGGCCGAATGCGAAGGCGCAAAAAACGGCAGAGGCCGCCAAGACGGTCACGGACGAAGAGTGAGGATTTAGCGCGATGGCCTATGCGAAACGCTGTATCGTGACGGGTGGCGCAGGGTTCATCGGATCTGCGCTTGTCCGCCACCTCGTTCGCGACACGGCTGCGACGGTGCTTGTCGTGGACAAGCTCACCTACGCCGGTTGTCTGGAATCGTTGAAGGAGGCGTCAGTTCAGCCGTGGTCTGCGCCCGATGCCCCGTGCGACGCGGTGGGCGGCACGCCCCCCGAACCGGCTTCTCGGTGCCAATTCTTCCAGGCGGACATCTGCGATGCGGATGCGATGGCGGCGGCGTTTGATGTGTTCCAGCCCGACACCATCTTCCATCTGGCCGCCGAATCTCATGTGGATCGCTCCATTGACGGTCCAGGTGAATTCATCCGCACGAACGTCGTTGGCACGGCCACACTTCTCCAGGCGGCTCTCGCCTACTGGAAATCTCTTTCCGATGAGGCGAAGACCGCGTTTCGCTTCCAGCACATCTCGACGGACGAGGTCTACGGGTCTTTGGGCGAGACGGGGTTCTTCACCGAGCTTACGCCCTATTCGCCGCACTCGCCCTACTCCGCCTCCAAGGCGGCTTCCGACCATCTGGTGCGCGCCTGGCATGATACCTACGGGCTCCCCACGCTGATCACGAACTGTTCCAACAACTACGGACCCTACCATTTCCCGGAAAAGCTTATTCCGCTCATCATCCTCAACTGTCTGGACGGAAAGCCGCTTCCGGTTTACGGCAAGGGTGCGAACGTGCGGGATTGGCTGTACGTGGATGACCATGTGGCCGCCCTGCGGCTTGTGAACGAGAAGGGCGTTCCCGGCGAGACGTACAACGTGGGCGGACACAATGAGCGCACGAACCTTGAGGTCGTGAAGACGGTGTGTGCCATCCTCGACGAGCTGAAGCCCCGCGAATCAGGGCGTTACGAGGATCTCATCACCTACGTTGCTGACCGCCCCGGACATGATCTGCGCTATGCCATTGATCCGACGAAGCTGATGGAGAAGCTTGGATGGCGTCCGCAGGAGAATTTCGATACCGGCATCCGCAAGACGGTTGAATGGTATCTCGCCAACGATTGGTGGTGGAAACCGATCCGCGAAAAGAAGTACGCCGGCGACCGCCTCGGTCGCGCCTGAAAAACTCCAACCTGGAAACTTTAAACTCTAAACTGGAAACTCCAAACTGGAAACTACCATGAGACCTGTTGCACTAATTATCCGTGATGGCTGGGGCGTGAACGACCGCAAGGATGGGAACGCCGCTGCCGCCGCCAAAACACCCAACATCGACCGCATCCGCGCCGAGTATCCGCATTGCCTTTTGGACTGTTGCGGCGAGGCCGTCGGCCTGCCGGACGGCTACCAGGGCTCGTCCGAGGTGGGGCACCTCAACATGGGCGCGGGACGCGTCGTCGTTCAGGAGCTGAAGCGCATCGATGACGGTCTTTCGTCCGGTGAGCTTTTTAAGAGCCCGAAATGGGCCGCGCTCGTCTCGAACTGGAAGACGAACAATTCCACGCTTCACTTTCTCGGGCTTCTTCAGGATGAAGGCGTGCATGCGCATCAGGAGCATCTCTTCAAGCTCATGCGCCAGGCGCGCAAGGAGTTCCCGGAGGGGAAGATCGTCGTGCATCCGTTCCTCGACGGACGCGATACGCCGCCGCGCTCGACGCTCGAATATATCGCCCGTCTCAATCAGGAGCTGGAGGCCGTCGGCAACGCCACCATCGGCACGGTGATGGGCCGCTACTACGGCATGGACCGCTCCAAGAACTGGACGCTGACCTCGGAGGCCTACGAGTGTCTCGTGGCGGCGCAGGGCAAGCATGCCGCGTCGGCCGAGGAGGCGGTGAAGGCCGAGTACGCTTCGGGCAAGACGCCCGACGGCACGGAAATGACGGACGAATACATCCCCTGCTATGTGATCGGCGGCTTCGCCGGCGTGAAGGACGGCGATTCGGTGATGCACACGAACTACCGGCAGGATCGCGCCATTCAGCTGACGCAGGCGTTCGTCTGTGACGACTATCAGGGCACCCGCAGCGTCCGCCCGAAGATCGTCTATCTCGGCTTCACCCGCTACTGGGATGAGTTCGCCGACTATCTGCTCGGCGCAATGGGCGCCGGCGGCGGAATGGATAACCTACTGGGCGAGGTCGTCTCCCGCGCCGGCATCCGTCAGCTGCGTCTCGCGGAGACGCAGAAGTTCCGTCATGTCACGAGCTTCTTCAACGGCAAATCGACGAAGCCCTCGCCAGGCGAGGATCAGGTGGAGGTGAAGAGCCGCTTCGACCCCGCCACATTCGCCTCGCATCCGGAGATGGATGCCTACAACGTGACGGACGAGTTGCTGCGGCGACTGGAGAACAATCCCTATGGCCTCATCGTGGTGAACTACGCGAACTGCGACATGGTCGGGCACACCGGCGACATGGCGGCCGCCACGAAGGCCGTTGAGGTGGTGGACGACTGCATCGGCAAGATCATGCCCCGCCTGATGGAGCTGGATGCCCAGGTGCTGATTTTTGCCGACCACGGCAATGCCGAGCAGATGGTGGACTACAAGACCGGTCTTACGAAGACGTCCCACACGCTCAATCTCGTGGATTGCTTCTATGTCGCTTCGGATGCCAAAGGCCGGAAGCTAACGCCGCTGGCCAAGCTCTCGGCCGTCGCCCCGACCGCCCTGCAGCTCCTCGGGCTTCCGATTCCGGCGGAGATGACCACACCCTCGTTGCTGGAGGGATAAATCGTTGTCGAAGAAATTCGACATCTTTGCAAAAGCATTCGGCGCGGGCGTTCCGGAAGGGGCGCCCGCCGTTGCCTACTCGTCCCTCACCGGGAGCGCGGCGGCGTTTGCGGCGGCGACGCTGGCCGTCAAGAGCGGACGCGTGGTGTTGGCGGTGACGGCGGGCCTCCCGGAGGCCGATACGCTCTCTGCCGATCTCGAGACGATGGCGGATGAAGTCGGCGTTCGCGTGCTGGAGTTTCCTCCGTCCATTGAAGATGACCGAAGTACGGTTGCCGCCCGGCTGAAGGTGTCGGCAGCGCTAGGCGCTTACGCGATACGTCCCTATCCGTTCGTGATTGTGGCCCCCGTCATGGCGCTACGCGAAGGCGTCGCAGCCTCGGAGCGTGTGCGTCGCGCCGAGATTTCGCTCTCGACAGAAGGAGCGGATGCGGAAGCCGTGGGTTTTGCGGCGCTCCAGACGCGCCTGCTGTCGGCAGGATACGAACGGGTCGTGGAAGTCTCGTCGCCCGGCGAGTTCTCCGTGCGCGGCGGTGTGTTGGATGTCTGGAGCCCCGATGCCGAAAGTCCCGTGCGTGCGGAGTTTTTCGGTGATGAGATCGAAAGTCTGCGTGTGTTCGATGCCGCAACGCAGATATCCGTCCGGAAGATTCATTCAACCGTCCTGTCTCCCGTCTCCCTCGCCCCGAAACTCGAAACTCAAAGCGCAGCAGACGAAGCTCAAAACTCAAAACTTTCAACCCTCCTCTCCCTCCTGCCGCAAGGGAGTACGATTCTCCAGTTGGACTATAGCGACTATGCGGGCGAGATGGCGGGGCTTCTGGCGGATGATTCGAAATCGTCGAAATTCCGGATGGTCTTCACGGGGGATCCGGCGCCGCGGGAGGTGCCGACCTGTCCGTTCATGACTTCCCCACTGCCGGGGTTCGCGGAACAGCGGGTGACGGATGCCGTTCTTGTGGATCGCGTACGGGAGGCGCTTCGCAAGTATCTGGCAGCCGAAAAACGCAAGGGCGCGCTCATCGTTGAGGACGAGGCGCTGAGTGGGGGCTTCGCCTGCGAAGGATTGGTGGTGGTGGCCAAAAGCGACCGTGTGCCGGGCGCGCGCGGGCGCAATGCGTATGGCGGGGCGCGGGCGACGGTCCGCGCCGGCGAGCGTCTTTCCGAGACCATGGACATCGAGCCGGGCGAATTGGTCGTCCACCTCGATTATGGCATTGGACGCTTCATGGGTTCGACGGAGGTTGTGGTCGGCGATACGCGTAGCGAGGTGTTCACCGTCGAATATGCAGACGGCGCCAAGTTGCATGTGCCCGTGGCCCATGCGCATCTGCTTTCCCGCTATGTGGGGGTGAAGGGTGAGAAGGTCAAGCTGCACCGGCTTGATGGTCGCCGCTGGAACCGTGAGAAATCCGATGCCCAGAAGGCCGTCGCCGACCTCGCGGCCGCACTTCTTGAAACGCAGGCCAAGCGCGCCGTCGTCCCCGGTTTCGCCTATGACGTGGAGGCGGAGGGGATGGCCGAGTTCGAGGCGGCGTTCCCGTATGAGGAAACGCCCGATCAGGCGCGTGCGATCGCGGACGTCAAGCGCGATCTCGCCTCGCAGAAGCCCATGGACCGTCTCATCTGCGGTGACGCCGGCTACGGCAAGACGGAAGTCGCCATGCGCGCGGCGTTCATCGCCGCGATGAATGGAAAACAGACCGCGCTGCTCGCCCCCACTACCGTCCTGGCGCAGCAACATTACGAAACCTTTCTGGCGCGTTTTGAGGGAACCCCCATCCGTATCGAGGCGATGAGCCGGTTCCAGACCGATGACGAGAAGAAGGGGGCGCGCCTGCGGCTCGCGAACGGTGCCGCCGACATTGTGATCGGCACCCACGCGCTCCTGTCCGCGAAGGTCCACTTCCACGATCTCGGTCTCATTGTGGTCGATGAGGAGCAGCGCTTCGGCGTGCGGCACAAGGAATACCTGAAGCGGCTGCGCGCCACGGCGGACGTGCTCACGATGAGCGCCACGCCGATTCCGCGCACGCTTTACCTTTCGATGACGGGGGCGCGGGATCTCTCCGTTCTCCGAACGCCGCCGCGCGAACGCGTCGCCACGGAGACGAAGATCGTCCGCGACACCGATGCGACGGTGAAATCCGCCATCAGTCGCGAACTGGCGCGTGGCGGTCAGGTCTACTTCCTGCACAACCGCGTCATCACGATCTCTCGGGCTGAGAAGCGCCTGCGGGCGCTTTGCCCCGATGCCAAGATCGATGTCGCCCATGGGCAGATGCCGACCACGATGCTCGCCGAGAAGATGCGCCGGTTCGCCGAGGGGCGCACGGATGTGCTCATCTGCACGACGATTGTGGAATCGGGACTCGACATCACGCGTGCCAACACCATTCTCGTGGATCGTGCCGATTGCTTCGGTATTGCTGAGCTCTACCAACTTCGGGGACGCGTGGGACGCGGGTCGCGTCAGGGCTACGCCTATTTCCTGCTGCCGGCGGAAGGGCTTGTCGATTCCGATGCGCGGGAGCGTCTGGAGGCACTCCGCAAGCATTCCGGACAGGGTAGCGGCTACAACCTGTCGCTGCGCGACCTTGAGATCCGCGGCGCGGGCAACCTGCTGGGCAGCGAACAGTCGGGACATATCGCCGCCGTCGGATTCTCGCTCTACTGCCAGCTTCTGCAGCGTACGATCGCCAAGATGAAAGGCGAGACCGTGCCGGATCTGGTGGAGGTCTCGGTCAATCTCGATTTCATCGATTTTTCGCCAGGCACCGCCGATCCGGATGCCGGCGCGTCGCTCCCTTACGACTACGTGGAGGAGGAGGCGCAACGCATGGATTTCCATCGCCGTCTGGCCGAGGCCGTCACCGTCAAGGACGTGCAGCGTCTGCGGCGGGAGCTGGCCGACCGCTATGGACGCTTGCCGCCGGCCGCCATGCGGCTGGTGCGTCTGGCGGAGTTCCGGGTGCGGTGCGCCGCGAAGCGCGTGGCGCGTCTCGATGTGAAAGGGACACGCGCTGTCTTCTACCTGCAGGGGAGCCGTGATCCGTCCTTCGTGGAGCGCGTGCAGGGCAATACGGCCGACCGGAAGATCTCTTCGCTGTTCAAGATGCTCGAAGGTGACTGGTAGCCGAAAAATAAAAAGCCGCGGGAAAAGCGGCTTCCAAATGGTTGCCTCATAAGAATTCGAACCTTAACAAGCAAATTCAGAATGTTCTTATGGGGTGATGGATGGTGAGGAAATAGGCGTTTTTAGGGTGTTTCGTTTCCGTGTGTTTCCATGTATAGGGGCGCATTACCACATTAAAAGATGTCAGAAAGATGTCATGGTTTTGGGGGTGGTTTTTAGGTTTGTGTGAGCCCGTTGATGAGCGTTGTAAGGTTGCGGTTGGCCTTAATGCTTTCCTCAAGGATGCGCTTGAGGCAGGCTTCCGTCATCTTGTTTGCCCTAATCTGTTCGTCGAGAAGTTTCTTGGAATAAACCTGAATGTAATAGATGAAGATCGGAACCAGAAACGCCAGTACGGCGTAAATGATTATGAAAATGCCGACGATGATGCCAACCACGGGGCCGAGTGATTCAAGATTCATTGTGTTTCTCCTTTTGGTGTTTACGGTTGCGTTTGTTTAGGGCGAAGTGTTATTGTCTGCCGTAGCAGTTTGCACATGGGGCTGATTGCTTGGTGTACCCTTTGCGGCCAGAGGTGCGGCATTTTTGGCATGGCGCGCCGCCGGTGGTGCCAGAGCCGTAGCATCGGCCGCACCGTTTCCATGTGACGACCTCACCCGTGCCGCCGCACTTGGCGCATTTGGGTGGTTTGGGTGCCGGTGGTGGATTTGATTCTTGTGTTTTGATGAATTTGGTTCCGCGTGGATATTTGGCCGCGAGATTGTTTTTCAGCTCAAGGAGTTTTTGTTTCAGACCTGACACGTTAAAATGAAGTGTGCGAATGGATCCGAGAGTTGTTTCAAATCTGATGATTAGATTCGTTGCCGATGATAGGCGTCCGATTGGGTCACGGGCTTTGGGGAAGAATGCAGAGCGGCGATCTGTGGAAGTTTCGCATAGCCATTCTTCAGGAGGGTTTTTGTCAAAGCGAACTGTTGCGATGATGCCGTGTCGGTTCATGCCGTCTGACTTGACCTGAAAGTATGACTCAAATTTGTATTTCAGCGCGCCGGTGTCAGTGATTTCGGCCGGGGTGATTTTTAGGATGATGTACGGCGATTCATTGAGGAAGTCAGAGACTTGATATTTGTCACCTTTGGAAACGATGTAGTAAGAGAGTTGGTCTGTAATTTCGTCCGTGTCCTCGTCGATTATCCAATCAGCGGCGGCGGTGATTGAGAATGCGGCGCAGAGGACGCATATCATGGTGTTGGAGTGTTTCATGGCGGGTATTATACCATGTGTTCAATGGCGCATAATATACGGGCATGAAAAAATAATAAAATAATTGTTGCAAGTGTGCGCACACTATGAACGACCGCTTTTTACAAGAGTTCCGCTGCCCGCCGGTGCGCATGTGCGTTTTTGCGGTTGTGTTTCCGTTTGTTTCCGTGTGTTTCCTTTTTCATTGGAAAGGCCTCTTTTGCTGTTTGATTATGGTCAGACTATGGTCGCTCAAAATGACGACGGCGCGTATTATAGAACACATTAAAACAAAAAAAGCCGCAGAAAAAGCGGCTTTTAAATGGTTGCCTCATAAGGATTCGAACCTTAACAAGCAGATTCAGAATCTGCGGTGCTACCATTACACCATGAGGCAATGGATCGAAAAACGGCGCGAATTATAGCACATCGCCTATTTCGGTGCAAGCCCAAAGAATCTGCGCCACGGAATTTTCGGCGAAAATCTCCGCTTGCGTGGTTTCCGTGCGTCCACTGCGGATGGATTGTGGTATAATTCGACTCATTATGAAAACGGAAACAAAACAGTTCAAGGCCGAGATCGGGCGGATGCTGGATCTCGTGGTCAATTCACTCTATTCGAAGAAAGAGATATTCCTTCGCGAGCTTCTCTCCAACGCGTCCGACGCCATCGACCGCGCCAAATATCTGGGTCTGGTGGACAAGGAGATCCTCGCCGATTCCCCGGACTGGAAGATCCAGATTTCCGCCGACCGGGAGAAGAAAACACTCACCATTTCGGATAACGGCTACGGTATGGACGCCGAGGATCTCGAAAACAATCTCGGTACTATCGCCTCCTCCGGCACGAAGAAGTTCATGGAGGCCGCCGCCGCCAAGGACGGCTCCAACCTGCCGGAGCTGATCGGCAAGTTCGGCGTGGGGTTCTACGCCGCGTTCATGGTCGCCGACAAGGTGACGGTCGTCTCGAAGAAGCGCGGCGAGGAGGCGGCTTTTTCGTGGGAATCGGATGGTATCGGCTCCTACACCGTCTCCGACGCGACGCGCGACGGCTTCGGCACCTCGATCACGCTCCATCTCCGGGACGGACAGGACGACTACCTCAACGAATGGCGCATCCGCGATCTCGTGAAGAGCTACTCCGACTTCATCGCCTATCCGATCTTCTTTGAAGAGGTCGGGAAGAAGGAAGAGCCGAAGAAGGACGAGAAGGAAGGGGAGAAGAAGGAACCGGAGCCGCCGAAGCCGCTCAACACGATGGTGGCGCTCTGGAAGCGTCCGAAGAAGGATGTGAAGAAGGAGGAGTACGACGAGTTCTACAAGCACCTGACGCACGACTTCGACGAGCCGTTGGAGACGATTCCGTTCTCGGGCGAGGGGCAGGTGGAGTTCAAGGCGCTTCTCTTCATCCCGAAGGCGGCGGGGATGGAGCTGTACATGCCGCAGACGAAGCACGGGCTTTCGCTCTATGTGCGCAATGTGTTCATCGGCAACGACTTCGATCTGCTGCTGCCCGACTATCTGCGCTTCGTGAAAGGCGTGGTCGATTCCTCCGACCTGCCGCTCAACATCTCGCGCGAGATGCTGCAGGACGATCAGGTGATCTCCAAGATCAAGAGCGCCGTCACGTCGAAGATCCTCTCCACGCTTGAGGACATGAAGAAGAAGGAGAGCTACGACACCTTCTACAAGGTGTTCGGGCGCATCCTGAAGGAAGGCGTGCATACGGACTACGTGAACGCCGACCGCATCAAGAAACTTCTGAAGTATCCGAGCGCGCAGTCCGCCGCCGGGAAGATGATCTTCCTCGAGGACTATGTGAAGAAGATGCCGCAGGACCAGAAGGACATCTACTACCTCTGCGCCGAAAAGGAGGAGGATGCACGCCGTGCGCCGCAGCTTGAGCAGGCGGAGAAGCATGGATTGGACGTGCTCTTCTTCGTGGATCCGGTCGATGAGTGGCTGGTCGATTCCTTCCGCGAGTTCGAGGGGAAGAAGCTCGTCGATATCGCGCGCGGGGATGTGCAGTTCGGCAGCGAGACGGAGCAGAAGGCGGAGAAGGAGGCGAACGAAAAGGCCGCCGCTGATCTGAAGCCGTTCTTGGAGAAGGTCAAGGAGCAGCTGAAGGAGCATGTGGCGGACGTGCGCGTCTCAACACGTCTGGCGGAGAGCCCGTGCTGTCTCGTCGCGAGCGAGAACGCGCTTTCGCCGGCGATGATCCGCATGATGCGCGCGATGAAGCAGAACGTTCCGGAGGAGAAGCGCATCCTTGAGGTGAACGCCACGCATCCGCTCGTTGAGAAGGCGAAAGGGCTTGATGGGCAGGCGTTTACGGACGCCGTGGAGCTGCTCTTTGATCAGGCGCTCGTCGCCGAGGGAAGCCCGGTGCCCGATCCGGCGCGATTCTCGAAGCTACTCACCGCTTTGATGATGAAGTGATAGAAGAACCACTAAAGGAGATCGGTAACATGTCGGTAAGATGGGCAACGGCCGTGTCGTGGGCCGCACTTCTCGTTGTCGCGTTTGCGCGGCCGGGGGTTGCGGCGGATCTTGTTCTGGAGGGGGAATGGACGGTCGTCCGCTCTGACCAACCGAAGGGGAGGAATGGTCTGACGAAAGGGTTCGCCGGAGTAGCCGACGTGCTTTGCGAGGTGCTGGGCGAGTCGGTCGGCGTAAAGGCGCGGTCAGTCGTGGAGGGACAGCAGCCGCCGGGACCCGGCCATCGCATCTTCATCGGAGCCCCGTTCGCCGAGGCGGCGGGTCTCATGCCGGCGGATTTCAAGGGGTACGACTGGGGCATCGCCGAAAAGGATGGCGACCTGTACTTCTTCGGGCGCGACAGGTTGGGCGCGCGCCCTTACTCGGAGGGCGGCTGCGTGCTTCCGAGCGCCCTGGCGGCGATCAAGTTCATGCGGGAGCGCATCGGCGTGCTCTTCCTCATGCCCGGACGGATTGGGCGCGAGATTCCGAAGCTTGACCGGTTGACCGTACCTAAGGGCTACTTCCGGCGCGGTACGGTGAAGGCGGACTTCCAGTGCGGGCGCGGCTACGACTTCGCCTACAACATGGCGAACAACATCTACGGGAGCGGCGTGGCCTTTTCATACGGTGGACACACCTATCCGTCCGCCTGCCCTCGCGATAAGTACGGCGAGACGCACCCTGAATATTTCGCGCGGGACAAGCAGGGCAAGCCGATCTGGTCGGATCCCGGCCATCAGGCGTGCTGCGTCTCCAACCCAGGTTTCCGCCGTCTCCTCTATGAGGAGCTGCTGCGCCGCTACGATGCCGGCGCAGAGATCTGCCAGCTCGGGCAGAATGACGGCCCTGCGGACCGGTGCTGCTGCGAGAACTGCTACAACCTGTACGGCACGGGCGACGACTGGTGCGAGAAGCTCTGGCTCCTCCACACGGACATCGCCAAGCAACTCCTGAAGGATCGCCCCGGCAAAATCGTCCATATCATGTGCTACGGCGCCACGGCGAACCCGCCGAAGACGTTCAAGGTGTTCCCGTCGAACGTGATGATCGAGGTGTGCCGGTACGGCGTGGACGACATGAAGAAGTGGGATGGCTACACTGTTCCGCACGGCTTTACCTTCTACATCTACAATTGGGGCTGGTACCCCATTCTTGGTTTCACGCCGAAGCGCTCGGTCGCTGGGCTGGTCGATCAGGTCCAGCGCTTTCACCATTATGGCATGAAGGGCATCTACCGCTGTGGCTATGGCGAGATGTTCGGCATGGAGGGTCCCACCTACTGGGCGTTCAACCATCTTGTGGAGGATCCGAACGTCAACATCCCCGCCACGCTCGCAACCTACTACCGCGGCGCGTTCGGTCCGGCGGCGGGGGCGATGCGCCGGTTCTACGAGGATCTGGAGGCGCCGCTCGCCGAGGTGGAGAAGCTCAACTCGACGAAGGCGTCGGATCTCGTGGAGAGCACGATCAAGCGCACGAAGCGGCGCGATCCGATCGATTCGTTGGCCACCGTCTATACGCCGGCGCGCGTCGCACGGATGGACGCGGCGCTCAAGGAGGCGGAAGAGACGAAGGGACTCTCCGCGAAGCAGATTCGCCGCCTTGAGCTCGTTAGGACGGAATGGAACTACGTCCGCAACGTGGGCTCGATCGCCTACATGTACCGGAACTTCCGCGAGAACTCCTCGCGGGAGCTTTGCTTCAGGATCTTCGACGCGCTGCGCACGCGCAACGCGATGATCGAAGAACTGTTCCCGAACGGAAAGATGCGCAAGGTCAAGGGCTGGCCCGAGATCGCCCTCTTCGGCAATCCGCCGAAAGAGCATTTCCAGCAGAACGGGCGCCTCTCCGCGCCCATTCGGGTGCCGCTCTGCTGGAACGTCGAACGCATGGCGAAGTACCGCATCGTCCCGAACGAACGCATGACGCCGGAGGAGCGCGCCGCCGAACTCAAGGCCGCCGGGCTCAAGCCGATCACGACGTTCTCGCTCTTCAAGGGGGACAAGATTCCGGGCGTCTTCTTCGAGCCGTATCCTGACGGCACCGGTTTCCGGTTCGGGCAGGGGACGAACAAGCATGTGCGCGTGATTGCGTATGTCGGCGAGAAGCAGGGTCTCCTGCCCGGGCGGACGTACCGCATCTCCTGGCTCGCGCGCTGGGAGAACGTGAACGCGCTCAAGTCCTGGCACGGGTTCTACTTCAGCGCCAGCTACGGCAAGCGGACGAAGGAAAGCAAGCATATCGTGGAGGAGCCGGACGGCACGCCGCACTATGGCACGTCGCCGGGCTGGACGCGTGAATCGGTCGTGATGACGATCCATGACATTCCTCGCTTCACGAGTGAATTCACGTTCCGCTTCTGGGGCGGGACCGATGGCGTCGCCGAAGTGCGCGATGTCGCGATCGAGGAAGTCGAACCCGACAAATGAGCGACGGCGGGGCAGCGACGGGCGGGGGCGGCAACCTGGCGGAACGGTTGAAGGATCTCCTGTGGCCGCGTGCATGCGCCGTGCGCGACTGCGGCGTTCCCGTGGATCGTCCGTCCGGCTATCTCTGCTCGCGCTGCTACGCCACGTTGCCTTGGTACGACGAGTTCGCCCAGAGCGCGTTCGCCTATCTGTCGCCCATTGCCGAACTCATAAACCGGTACAAGTTCAACGGGGCGACCTATCTCACCGACGACTTCGCCGACGCGCTTGAGCATTCCTTCCGCCGCAAGCACGCGGCGGCGGCGGTTGACGTGGTCGTGCCCGTGCCGCTCCACCCCAACCGGTTGCGGACGCGCGGCTACAACCAGTCGGGTCTTTTGGCCGCCGCGTTTGCCGCGCGGCTCGGGCGGCGATGCGACGAGACGTCCTTCGCGCGCATTCGCGATACGGAACACCAGAGCCGCTCCTCCGGCGATGAGCGCCGCGAGAACCTGAAGGGTGCGTTCCGTGTGGTCAATCCAGTTTTTATCCGCGGTCGCACGGTGGTGCTGGTGGACGACGTGATGACGACGGGCGCGACGATCGAAGAATGTACGGAGGCGCTCCTCGCGGGCGGTGCCTACCGTGTGATCCCGTTTACGCTCGCCAAGGCGCTGATGGATGAAGATCTTGGCGAGGCCTACGTCAATCCGTGCTATAATACGCAGAAATAAACGACAAGAGCAAAAGGTGAAGTTGATGGCGCAAAGCACATACACCTACGAGTTGACGGAGGATCAGCAAAACGTTCTGCTGATGATCATGGAAGGTGGCAACTACCGCAAGCGTACCGTTCCCTATTCGTTGATGTCGATCGAGGGGGACGGCTTCAACTGCACGCTCTACGCCAAGGAGAAGCATGGCCGGCGCAAATGCTGCATTCAGGGGGGCAAGGCCGAAGACTTCGTGCTGTTCGTGCTGGAGCCGCAGGTGCTTGGCGCGGCGACGCTCGGTTATGAGAATGTAATTGATCCGGACCGCGACAAACCGCACGGCGGCAGCGACGAATCGGGGAAGGGCGACTACTTCGGTCCGCTCGTGGTCGCCTGCTGCTACGTGGACGAGACGCTGGCGACGGCGCTGCGCGAGATGGGCGTGAAGGACTGCAAGCAGATGGCCGACAAATCCGTATTGGCCGTTGGGGCGAAGATTCGTCATCTGCTTGGACCGCAGCGGTGGGCGTTTGTGAAGATTGGCCCCGCCGCCTACAACCGGCTCTACGCAAAGATTCGGAACATCAACCGTTTGCTCGCCTGGGCGCATGGCACCTGCATCGAGTCGCTTCTGGAGAAGCAGCCGTCGTGTCCGAAAGTGGTGGTGGACCAGTTCGCGCCGACGGAGACGGTGATCAAGCGAGCGCTGAAGGAGCGAGGGCGGCGGATCGTGGTGGACCAACACCACAAGGCGGAGAGCGACATTGCGGTGGCGGCGGCGTCTGTGGTGGCGCGTGAGCTGTTCTTGCGGGATCTTGTGGCGGCGTTGCCCGATTATGGACTCGCGGCGGCCACGGAGGAGAATCCCGTCGGTGCGATTCCGAAGGGATCGAGCGACCCGCGCATCCGCGAGCTGGCGGAGGCGTGTGTCCGGCGGAACGGTCCGGACTGGATCCTGAACCATTGCAAGGCGCATTTCCAGACGACCGACAAGGTGCTGGCGGCATGCGGGAAGTCCCGCGCCGATCTGCCGCCGGAAGGTCAGGTGACATCTGCCGCGAAGTCGGAGGACTTCAAGGCAAGAAAAAAGAAAGGGAGTGGAGAATGAAAGCAGGAAGCGGAAGAGGATTTGCGGCGGGTGCGCTTGCGGGCGCGATTCTCGCGGCAACGTACGGTGCGGCGGCGGGCAACGCCCTCGCATCCGCGTCGTGGAAATTCAAGAACTACGAAAACAAGCTGACGTTCGAGACGAACAGCGTCGACGGATGCGACGGGTTCTTTGTGGTGCATGGTTCGTCGAACAAGTGCGACACGGCGTGGAGTGCGGAGACGGGGAGCATTGCGATCCCTGCGGACGCACGGGAGTTCCTGCTCTCGGTGGAGGTGAAGAGCCCTAATCTTATCCTCGACCAGGGGCGTTGCGGCGATGGATGGAATAATGCCATCAAATGGTTCGGCGCAAACGGCAAGAAGATATCCGCCCAGCCGATCCCGCGGTTCGTGGTGCCTGGCGGCGTGATGTTCCGAACGGTGCGCGAATGGGGCGAGATTCCGCCCGGCGCGACGTCCTGCAAGGTGATGTTCGGGTTCGACGATCCGAACGTGGCGCCAGGCGAGGAGGTGTGCTTCCGCAACTTCTCCTTCGAGACGTTCACGGCGGGGCAGTCGCGGCGTGCAGAGTTCGAGAAGGCGCAGAAGGACAGTTCGTGGCTCGTGGACGTTCTGTACCCGCCGCCGGACGCAAGCCGGCAGAAGGTGACGCTGCGCGATGATGGTTTCACGCTCATAGACGGAAAGCCGTTCTTCCCGATCGGTATCTACTCCGTGTGCAAGCGCGAGTTCAACGACAACGACTTCGACAAGGCCTTCGCGGGTCTCAAGGGAGCCGGCTTCAACTTCGCCCACACCTACGGAAACTCCTACAATCCGGAGTTCCTTGCCGCCGCGCGCAAGTACGGCTTCAAGCTGTGGGTGTATGCGCGCATGCCCGACAGGAAGCTGCTCGATGAAGGCCGCCACAACCCGTCCATCATCGCATGGTACCTCGGCGACGACACGTCTGGGCACCAGTCTCCGCAGGAGCTCGGCGACAACAACGCGGCGGTCAAGGCCGTCGATCCGTACAGGCTGACCTGCCAGGCCGACCCGATCGGTTCAGACCGCATGGTGTCGCGCTATGCGGCCTACGTGCGCGGCACCGACGTGTTCATGCCGGAGATCTATCCGGTGCGGGGGGCTGTTGGGCACAAGACGGACGCGACGTGCGTGGCCGAGACGGTCTGTGACATGCAGCGGGTGGCGTCCGACGTCCGCATGTTCGGCGATGGGCGTCCGCGTGGATGCTGGCCGATCATCCAGTACTTCAAGGGCTGGGGCGGATGGGACCACTTCCCCACCCGCGAGCAGCTCTATGCGATGACGTGGGCGGCGGTCATTCATGGCGCGCATGGCATCACCTGGTACACCTACGGCGGATTCAAGAGCAAGAAGACGGGCAAGAATAACGAAGGCATCACCTCTACCCCGGAACGTTGGCAGGCGATCTCCGAACTCGCGTGCAAGCTGCGCGATCTGTCGCCCGTCCTGCTGGAGCGCACGCCGCGCGATCAGCCCACGGTTGAGATCGTCAGCGGCCCGGTCCAGGATCCCCTCGGCAAGAATCCTTCCGTGACGGCGTTGCTGAAACGGCATGCGGGGAAGGCGTATCTCTTTGCCGTCAACGCCAGCCCCGAACCCGTCACCGCGCGCATCACTTGGGCGGGCGGCGGAACGTTGACCCATATGTTCCCGCCGTTTGGCGTGTATGTTCCTTAGGCGATTTGCCGGCCTTGCGAGCTTTTGTTCGCGGGTAGGCTTGAAATTTCCGCAGAGGTGACGTAAAATACACGTTTTCTTGCTGAAGGAGAAATAGATTCAATGGCTATTACCGACGAGATGCGGCGGCATTCCGCCGCGCATTTGACCGCGCGTGCGGTCATGAACCTTTTTGACAACGTGCAGGTGGATATCGGACCTGCCACGGACGAGGGGTTCTACTACGATTTTGATCTGGAGCATCGTCTTTCCCCCGAAGACTTCCCGAAGATCGAGGCGGAGGTCGCGCGCCTGATCGCGCTTGACGAACCCTTCGTGCAGAAGGATGTCTCGGCGGAGGAGGCGAAGAAGATGCTGGCCGGTCAGAAGTACAAGCTGGAGCGTCTGGCGGACGTGGAGGCTTCCGGCGAGGCAATCTCCACCTACACCGTGGGCGACTACGCCGAGATGTGCCGTGGCCCGCACGTGGAGCATTCCGCGCAGATCGGCGCGGTGAAGCTCATGAAGGTGGCGGGCAGCTACTACCGCGGCGATGAGAACAACAAGATGCTCCAGCGTCTGTATGGCATCGTCGGCAAGGATCA
>CACZCD010000034.1 GCA_902779565.1 uncultured bacterium
ACGCGCAGCCGGAACGGGCCTCGGCGACCATCGTGAGCTTCGTGCCTACCGTGTACTTGCCGGATCCCGCGGCGAAGCCGAGGTCGGACGGCGAGACGCCCACTGTCACCTCGTTCGTCGCGACGCTCTCGCCCTTCTTCGGCTTGTAGGGCGAGACGGTCGGCTTGAGCGTCTTCTCGTTCTTGTCCGCGATCGTCGCCCAGGCTGTCACCGTCTCGCCCGGACCCATGCCCACGAACTCCGCCAGCTGGAGGACGAACGTCTCGTATCCCTCCACGGTCTTGTCCGCCTTGACGGGGATCGATATCTTCTTCGGCGCCGTGTCGCCGGCGACCCAGGTGAGCAGAAGCGGGAACTTGAGCCCGCCCTTCGGCGTCACGCCGTCTATTGCGCCGTTCTTGAGGTCCAGGTCGGCCGCCGCGGCGGTCAGGTACGAGAGGTTCACCGCGACCCGCGACGGCATCGTCGCGTTGCCGCCCTTCACGACAACCTCCAGCGTCCCGCCCTCGTCGACGGAGTACGCCGCCTCGTCGAAGGAGACCGGATCCACCTTGCCCGTCACGATGAACCAGGCGGTCTCCACCTTCCCCGTCTCGCCGTTCGCGCAGGTGATGTGCGTGAGCTTGTACGTGCCGTTGTACGGGACGCTCCACGCCCACTCGCCCTCGCTCGTCAGATTCTCGGCAACCGCCTCGCCGTCCTGCGCGATCGTCACCGTCGCGCCGTCACCGCCGTCCCACAGGGGCGAGTAGGTAAGCATCTCGTCGCCTCCGCTTTCGCGTTCGGTGCGCAAATCGATCACAATCGGATTGGATTTCCCCGCATTCACGACCCCGGCGACCAACATCAGGGCCGCCGCTACCATTGCCTTTGCCACTCTCAAAGTAGTTACAAAACCCGTTGTGGCAAGGGCGCCCTCGCCCTTGCGGCAAGGCCGAGGCGGCCTTGCTACATCGTGCATGCGTGTTTTTGCAATCCTCTCTCTCATCATGCCACCTCCTGAAAGACTTGAAGAATTGGATGCGCTCGCTTCGCTCGCTATTCGGTGAACCCTTGCACAGGGCGAACAGACAGCCCGTGAGCGCGGTCGCTGTAGCCCGAACCGAAGCAGAGGTCCCACGCGCTGTAGTAGTCCGAGAACGGGACGGACGACCAGTAGTCGCCGGACGAACCGGCAAAGTTGAGCGAAGTCCAGTTGCCGTACCCGGCGCAGGGGAGGAAGATGCTGCCGGAGTCCGGCCCTGTGATGGTGTACCCGTCGACACCATTCACCGTCGTCCTTTCCCAAATGCACTTGCTGTCGAGGTCGTACAGTTCCTGTTGCGTCGGCATGCGCCAGCCGCCGCCCCAGTGCACGTGCGCCGCGTCATGCTCTGGCGCAAGGACGCCGTCCGCGGTGATCCAGCCCTCGCGTTGGAGCGTGGCAAGGTCTTTGCCGCATGTCGGCGCGTTCCTCTCCTCAAACGAGAAGTTTGACGAGGAACCGTTTGAAGCCACCCACTTCTCGTTCTCCCACTTGTAACCCACCGTGTCGCCCCACCAGAAGTAGTAGCCGGATTGCTCGGGACTCTCTGCGCCGACGTTCGTCGTAGCCCAATACGGCCCGCCCTCCCAGAGCTGGACCCTCGAGTGTCCCTTGACGACGGTCACGCTCACCACGACGTTGCTGTGAATTCCCCCCATGCCGAAGTACGCCCCGGCGTCCCAGAGAAGATGGTAGTTGCCGTTGGTGGACACGTTTCTGGATGCGGACTTTTTCCCGTCTCGCACGGTCCAGAGATGCGTGGCGTTGTGGACATCGCCCGAATCCATCACCGCCGCCACGGCGAAATCATACCCGTTGATGGTCCCGTCGATCCCGGACACCGTGCAGGTGATGTCCACAAGTCCGTTCCACGGCCACCGCTGCCGCGCAACGACGTTCTCGACCTCTGGCTGATTTATCTTTCCCGTCACGACGAATGTCGCTGTCTCCGCCTTACTCGCGACGCCGTTCGTGTAAGTGGTGTGCGTGAGCTTGTACGTGCCGTTGTACGGGACGCTCCACGCCCGCTCGCCCTCGCCCGTCAGATTCACGGCAATCGCTTCGCCGTCCTGCTCGATCGTCACCGTCGCGCCGTCGCCGCCGTCCCACAGGGACGAGTAAGTGAGCGTCTCGTCGCCAAGGGAGTTGCGCGGTCCTTCCAAGGTGTCCAGCAGAATCGGCGCGGAATCTCCCGCGATGCCAGCAGGAAACGATACCGCTGTCGAAGTGAACCCTTGGACGGGACGAACGGACTGCCCGTGGTAGCGGTCGAAGTTGGACGTGCCGTGGTAGATCAAATAGAAGTAGAGGTACCCCGCGTCGTTGTCGTAGCCCGAGCTCGGAACGGACGACCAGTAGTTGCCGTATGAACCGGCATCGTAGAGCGAAGCCTCATTGCCGTTGCCGGCGCAGGGAAGGAAGATGCTGGCGGAGTCCTTCCCTGTGATGGTGTACCCGTCGACACCATTCACCGTCGTCCATACCCAATTGCACTTGCTGACGAGGTCGTCCAGTTCCTGTTGCGTCGGCATGCGCCAGCCGCCGCCCCAGTGCACGTGCGCCGCATCATGCTCTGGCGCAAGGACGCCGTCCGCCATGATCCATCCCTCGCTCTGGAGCGAGGCTAAGTCTTTGCCGTATGTCGAAGCTGCCGTACTGTCATTCTCGAAGAACGAAATGCTGGTTCCGTCTTTGACCGAAATCCATCCACTTCCCGTGTTCGTATAGCCCACCGTGTCGCCCCACCAGAAGTAGTAGCCGGATTGCTCGGGACTCTCTGCGCCGATGTTCGTGGTGGCCCAATACGGCCCGCCCTCCCAGAGCTGGACTGTGGCATGTTCCTTGACGATGCTCACGCGCACCACGACGTTGCTATATATTCTCCCCTTGCCGAAGTACGCCCCGGCGTCCCAGAGAAGATGGTAGTTGCCGTTGGTGGACACGTTTCTGGATGCCGACTTTTTCCCGTCTCGCACGGTCCAGAGATGCGTGGCGTTGCGGACATCGCCCGAATCCATCACCGCCGCCACTGCGAACTCAAGTCCATTGAAGGTCCCGTCGATCCCGGACACCGTGCAGGTGATGTCCACAAGTCCGTTCCACGGCCACCGCTGCCGGGCGAAGACATTGGAGATGGTCGGTGTCGGGGCATCGCACCATCTGCACGCATTGGTTCCATAGTCGTGCTTGCAGGATTCAATGCGCACCGAAGTGGTCTGGCGGCAGGCTTCCGTGCGGTTCGACGCCGCGCAGGGCGTCACGGCGTTCGTCGGGGAGAAGACCATCATGTGGCCGAGCGTCAACGTGCCTGTGTCTTTACCCTTGTCGTCAAGGTTCACGCCGATCGCCTGCGCGGCCTTGCCAGAACCTTGGGCCGTGCCGGCGACGGCGATGACCGTGCCGCCGGTGATCTTCACCGTGCCGGAGGTACGCGAGTGGTCGCTCTCGGGAAGGGGACGCCCCGCGCCGATGCCTGCAGCGGCCTGTCCCGTTGAACTGCGACGGCTGCCGATGGCCGTGACATGGCCGCCGTTGATCTCCACCTCGCCGCCGCTGCCATCGTCGCCGCCGCCGATGCCAGCCGAGCCATTGTAGCCCTCGGCGATAATCGTTCCGCCGTTGACGACCAGCTTGCCGCCGTCCGCAGCGCGGCCGCCGCCGATGGCCGCGCCGTACTGACCGCCCCAGACCTTCATCCAGCCGCCGTTGACCGTCAGCGTTCCGCCATTCTCCTGGTCGTTGCCGCCAATGCCGGCGCAGTAGTTGGCGGGACGCAGGGCGAAGAGCGCGCCCGTGCCCTGGCGCTGACCGTAGATCGTGAGGCTGTTCGAAGCCGCCAGCCTCACGCCGTTCGTGGCGTTCAGCGTCGCGCCGTCGCAGAGGATGAGATTCACGCCGCTTCCGTTGACCGTGACGCGGCCCATGATGGTCACGTCCGCGTTGACGACGTACCAGCCCTGCGTCAGGGTCGTGGTGGTGCCGGTGACGAGCGTGCAGTCCACCTCCTTGTGGGGACTTGCCGGATCGGTGGGGTCATAGTAGGAAACCCTGTTGGTGGCCGCGCACAACGCCGGCGCCAGCGCCGCGCTCGCCGCGAGAAACATTGCCGTCAGTTTCTTTTTCATCTCTGTATGGCTCCTATTATCCTATTAGAGGTAGTTGGTCAGTCGATGCGGACGAAGGAGTCGAGCGTTATGTCGGTTGCAGTAACGGTGGCTTGACGCGGGAAAGTGAACTGCTGCTGGTAGAGATGCCCGTTGGCAAGGAAGAAGAAGTTGCAGTGCATCGTACCGCTGCTGCCGTCCAGGCCTTCCAAATCCAGCGTCGCCGTCGCGTTCACGCTCTCGCCGTAGATCTTGCCGGTGATCGATACCGTGCCGTCCGCGCCGAAGGCGTAGGTGAGAGAATCACCGTCGGAAAGGTCTGCGAGCCAGGTGTCCTTCAAGTCAAGCGTCTTCTCCGTCCCTGACGCGAACGCAGGCTTCCACTCCGCCGCGAGGTCGGTACGCTTCCAGATGTTCTGCCACGCGCAGTTGAGGGCGATGCACGGCTCGTCCTGCACGTCCTCGCTCCCGCCCCCTATCTCGCCGAAGCCTTCGTCGCTGCCGGCATACGGTTGGGGATCACACATGAGCCCCATCGACATCGTCTTGCCCTTCACCGTGATCGACACCCCGGTCGCCACGTAGTTCGTGGCTCCGTCGGTCACCTGTTTCGCGAACGTCCCCGAGAAGGTCGCGTTCGTGCCGTCCGTCCCGAAGAACGTTCCCGTGAACGACAGGTTCGCCGCCACGTTGATCGTGAAGAGCCCGTTCAGGAACTCCGTGCCGCCGCCCGCGATCGGGAACTGCGCGTCGCCGTAGCCGTTGAACTCGCCCGTGAACCAGCTGCCCGAGCCGGCCGGCGCATCGCCGCCACCGATGGTGACGTCTGTGACAACCTTCTGCTCGTCGGTCTCGAGCGTCACGGCGAACGTTGCGCAGAAGCCGGCCTTTGGCGCATAGAGCGTCACCTCCCAGCCCTCGCCGTCGTTGACCAGCTGCGACGAGCCGCTCACGCTCGCGCCGTCGACCTTGCCCGCGAAAGCGACAACGCCGTCCTTCTTGAACGTGAGCGTCAGCTTGTTGTTCGCGTCGCCAGGCTCGCCAAGCTCATGATCGACCTTGATGTCCTTCTTGATAACGGGCTGCTCGGCCTTCGTGTCCGCGCGCTTCCAGAGGTTCTGGTAGGCGGTCCAGGTAACGGCCGCCTCGGAGAGGGTCGTGCCTGTGACGCCGCTTGCCGCGACCTTCACCTCGTTGGTCTCGAGGAGCTTGCCATTCTTGCCGATCACGGTGGCATGGAAAACCAGACTTTCGGCTTCGGATTCCGGACTGCCATCTACACGCTCTACACGTTCTACACGGCTAAATTCTCCCGCGCTCAACGTCCACGTGCCGTCGTCGCGCAGCATCTTGCCGCTGATCTTGCCCTTGGCATCGACCGCCAGAGACACGGTACCGCACGGCTCCTCCCCTGAGACAGGGGAGGTGGCCGCAAGGCCGGAGGGGTATGACCTCACCGCGCCATCGAACGTGCCGACGGCCCAGGCGGGCAGCGGGTCGATGTAGAGGTTGATCGCGAACGTCTGCGTGGACTTGCCCGCCGTCATGACGGTGAACACCACCTTCGAGGGCGTGACGTTGCCGTTCTTGTCCGTCTTCGATGCCGCCGTCGGCGCACCGTAGACCGTGTTGGCGGGGATCTCGACTTCCGTCTTCGAGCCCTTCTTCAGGATGTCCTTCGCGGTGAACTTGAGGCCAGCGGGCAGGCCCGCCACCTTGATCGTGGTGGCCGAGAGCGCCTCCGCCACGAGCTGCCAGCTCATCGCCACGCCGCAGAAGTTGGTAATGCTGACGATCTCATTGGTCGAGAGACCGAGAGCTTCAGCTTCCGCGCCCATGGCCACCGCCAACTCGATGCTCGCCTTGTCTTCGTCGGCCGTCACGAACTTCGCCGTGTACTCCACGTCGCTTTCGCCCATCGCGGCAATCGCGTACGTCGCGTCCTTGGTGAGCAGCTCGCCGTTCGCGTCAAGCCAGCCTGCGAACACGTAGCCCTTGTTGGCAGCGGCCTTCAGCGCGATCTTCGTCTTCCCGGGCGCGTACTTGCCCATGCCGGTGATCGTACCCGCGACATACTTGCCCGCGCCCTTGCCGGTCGGCTCCGCGCCGGTGCTGTCCGTCGCATCAACGGTCACGAATATCTCGGGATCGCTCTTGAACACGGCGTAGTACGTCACGTCCTCCGCGACGTTGGTGAGCGTCGTCGAGGTCTTCGAGTCCGCCGCCGGCTTCGCCGACCGGTCGATCACCAGCGACGCCGTGGTAGCCACGTACTCGCCGCCGTTCCCCGTTCCCCATTCCCCGTTCCCCGTTCCCCACCCAAGGAACGTGAAGTTCTTGTTCGCGGACGCCTTCAGCGTCACCTTCTTGCCCCGCGCGCACAGTCCGCTGCCGGACACCTTGCCGCCGTCCGCCGGGTCTGCCAGCCCGCGCACATACGGGATCTTCTCGAACCGCGCCGTGAGCGCGAGATCGTTCGTGAGCGTCACTGACGGCTTCGCCTTCGCGTCGAAGAGCGTTTCGCCGTCATACCAGCCAATGAATTCGTAACCTACGTTCGCCGTGGCAACGAGCGAAATCTTCGTCTTGTCGGGATAGACGCCCGACCCGGCGACCGTGCCGCCCTCCGCAGGCTCGGCAGCGAGCGTGATCGCGCGCATCTCGGTATCGGCGGGCGACCAGACAACGTTTGCAACGTATGCGCGCGCGTTGGTGTCCGCACCCTGGACGACCTGCCACGTGAAGGCGTGGCTCGTCGCCTTCTCCTCCTTCACCGTGTACGAGGCCGAGGTCCAGTCCGTCTCGTTCGTCCAGGCAAGCAGGACCGTCTTGCCGTCGAAGAGCGTCAGCACCGTCTTCGCGGCACCCTCCGCCGCCTCGGGCGACTCGCCCTCCAGGGCGTCGTTCGCCACGCGCACGTCGAAGGACAGCGTGCCGCTCCCCTTCACGGCGGCGGCCTTGAGCTCGGACATCTCGCCCGCCTTCAGAACCGGCGACATGGCCGACGCGTAGGCCGTCTTGCCTGGCGCGGCCTCGCCACCCGTGCCGACCGCCGCATACGCCCACTTGCCCTTGCCGGACGTGGACATCTTCACGACGGCGTTGTTCACCGCGTCCTGCAGCGTCTCCTTCCCCGCCGCCACGGTCGCATCGCGGATCGTCACCGTGCAGACGCGACCCTCGCCAAGCTCCATGCCGACAGGCTCGGCGAGCTGCAGCGTGAAGAACTCGTCGCCCTCCACGGTCTTGTCGGTCTTCACGGGGATTGTCACGATCTTCTCCCCGACCTCGCCCGCCGCCCACGTCAGCGCCAGGGGGAACTTGAGCCCGCCCTTCGGCGTCTCGCCGCCGGTAGCACCCTTCGCAAGGTCGAGGTCGGCAGATGCGGCAGTGTTGTATGCGATATACATCTTGGCCGACGAAGCCTTTCCGATGTTACCTCCATAGACCGAAACCGAAACCAATTCACCCTCATTTACGACCTTCTCGGCCTTGCCAAATCCAACCTCAATCTTTTCTGGCGTGACGATATTCCACCAGGCGGGATCGGTGGTGATTGGATCGTTCGTGTCGAACACGATGGTGGCCGAGTTGTCGATGCGGACGCCCCGCGGAACGTCGTCACGCACCTTGATGGTGTAGGTGAGGTGCCCTTCGCCGCAATGCGTCTCCTCGTTGTTCGGCGGCAGGAACCCGCCCGTCACGTCCACCGGCCACGTGTCCCCAGAATTCGGATCAATCACGCGCTGATACCAGCACACCTCGCCCTTCGTCTTATCGAGATCGACGATTGTGCGGACAATGAGGTTTGTGCCGGTCATCGTCACCTCGTTCGTGCCGTTCTGCTTACCGACAAGACCGAGGTCAATCTGATCGCCAAACGTCACCTCGCCCATCTCGAACGTGGACCAATCGAGATACTGGCTCAGCGAGTTTGTCACAAACACCTCCTGCGCGGCTGCGGTCGCATTTGTCTGGTTCTCGTAATAAACTGTGTACGTCACCTTCTGTCCCGGTTCGAGGAACCGCTGCGTATCGGGATCGCCCTTCCCAATCGGCCCCGCCATCTCGTTCGGATCTTTTGACTTGATTATGATTTGATCACCGCGCCTAACTACCTTAAAGTTCTTGGCATCGTCATTTTCAGGACCACTAACCGTTATTCTTTTTTTAGCCAATTTGGAACGCCACAATCCAACACTATCCAAGATAGAGAAATCAAGTTTCTTGGGTGCGTATGTCTCACGAAGAATGACATCGTAAGCAACCGTATCCTGTTTTCGTGCTCGTAACGAAGCAGTACAACTCTCCCCACTTCCCTTACAACACCCTTCCCATGAACGCGCCTTCAAAACTGAATCGTACGGAACCGACGTAGTAGATTCAAACGTTACTGGCACTTTGCCATTATTGTATCCTCCCACACTGTCAATCGCCAACTTCGGCAATGGCGTTTTCCACTCCCATTTATCGCCGACATTATTCCATTTAACAGAACCAGAACGATGAAATGCTGCGCCATCAAAACTTAGCTTACCCCATGATACTTTAGCATGTAGAACATTAATTTCCCAGTCCGTGTACGGACCATAACTATAATAATACTTATCCGCGATTTCCTCAGACGAACTTAATGTTACACCTGCCTTAACTTGTACTCCGAAATCAATACTCGCATCAATAAGTGTCGCCTTTCTATCTTTTTTAGGATCTATCGCTCCTACACCGACCTCTATGTTACATCCTAGTCTGCCATCAATCTCTCCCTTGAACTCCAGTTTTGAATCTTTGTCATCACCACTTTGCGTTATTTCTTTCTCGAAACTCTTTTTGGTTGGCATGTTATATTTCGTAAACCATGCATGTTTCCATGATGTCTCGTAAGTTATATGGCTCTTGACATGTCCAGAACACTTCATCGTACCAGAGATATATGAGGCCAAAGGACCATATTGAATTTTCTTTGCTTCCTTGCTGGGATGAACATTCATTCCTGCATCAACGGACAGCTTAAAGTCAAGAATAAGTTGAAACACTTTTACTTCACCATCAAGCAACCATAAATTAACTCGCACATTTCGAGTAGATAATGTACCTTTCGCAAATAAACTTGAGTTCTTGACTCCTAACGACACATTTGCAAAGTCAAATGGATATGTTTCCTTTGAGATCTCTGGTGCACCTAACAATCTTAACGGAGACGAAACCGACAATGATTGATAGGCCGTTGTGAGCTCTACATATTCAGTCTGAACAATAATTTCGTCAGAATCTGTTTCTTCTAATAATCTAATCCGCCTTGGCATTAACGGATATGCAGGATCAACGATTATATCTCCCTCACCTAGAATAATTACGTCTCTATCTAGCATTCTTTGAAGCGTCATTGATTCTGCATTACTATCAAGAATCTTGTACCCAGAATTGTCATCAATGGTAAATGCTCCATCAGCCATTTTGGTTGGCAACGCCTCCCAAGCCATAACAGCCTCGCGTTTCTGATAGTTAAACACCCTCCCATTAGAGGTTGTAACTCTAAGCCCGATGGAATAGGTACCAGCTTCGGTATAAATATTGGTCGGCGAAATGTCGCTACTGTCAACAACACCATCTCCATCAAGATCCCATTCACACGTAAAATTAGCTCCCCACGCGCCATCGTCTATCAAGATGACTGCGGCTTTTAGCGGAATCTCGCCAACAGAAGAGTCGATAACGAACGGGACTACTGATGCAGGCACAACGCAATCAGTAGAAAACGCACCTGTTACATCGATTTTATCATCGTCTGAGCGTTGCACCTTCGTGCCTATTGTTAAATCATATGACCCAGGGGGTGCATCAAATCTAACTTGCCCATTTTGATCAGTAATGCCATATGCGACAATCCCGCCTTCTTCATTAACCAAGTTACAAACCACATTGCTGAGCACACAACTATTATTGGAGTCAACAATTGATACATTAACAATTCCTGCCGGAAGAACATCTATTGTCCGCTCTGAATCATTAGATTCAACTTCACCAACTGAGATAACTATATCGTTCTTGCCCGTAATGCAACACCAGTCCTCTGATTTAAACGCAATGTCATAAACCCCATCAGCCATATTGCTAAAGACTGCTCTTCCATCTGGAGTAAATTGAGCAAGACTTATTACACCGTTTTGATTAATTGCACACATGCTAGCACGATCTAAATCGCAATTAGCCAAATTATTTATCTTATACGCAAATGTGCAAAACGGCACAGCCATTAATCTAACCGCACCTGCATCTTTTCCAGAAGTCAATACCGTCTTCGAACACAAATTACATGTTTTTGCGACAACTTCATACTTCTCACCAATTGGGAGGTCTCGAAATTTCCACGCACCTTCTGTGTCTGTCACTACCGTAGCGATGACAGTATAGTTGGTGTCCATCAGTAACAAAGTTTCTCCACTCATCGGAAGAGATGTTGTTCGATTGTATAGGAATCCCGACAAACTTGTCGCGTCCTGTTCATACGCCATTCGCATTGCTCGGTTATATATAGTATGGAAATCATAAACGAGATGACCTGAAACACACTCACGAGTTGCCGCTTCCGCCATACCTTCACAATACGATCTCCATGTTGGGAATACACTGTCACGCTCTGCAACATTGTCAGCATCGAGAACTCCAAGGCTGATGGAATATTCTTCTCCTGGAATAAAATAGAATGGCATCCGGACTGCCTCGCCTGCCTTAAGCATACCATGCGGAGGTCTCATCGAAACTCCGACAATCGTACAAGAATTTGAGAAAGTCTCAGAATGTGAAGTCAAGGATACAACAGTTCCTCCATTTCCCACAAGGTTGAGAATCGGCACAACCATGTCTGCATTTCCTACATTCCCATATTCAACATATCCTACGCTAATTCGCTTAGCCCGTGCCGTCTCTGGAATGTCAAGTTCAAATCTCAACTTCCCTTCACCAACATTATCAACAATTGAAACAATACCGTCATTTGTCGACGAAACGGTTTCGTTCAGGGCTTTGACATTTATTATCGTGCCGCTAGTATATTTCGTCGCATCTAAATAGAACATGACCTCGCTCGTAGACAATATGAAGCACGAGACTTCTTCACTGTACGCTCCAGCAGAAAGAACTAACTTCGTATCTGAAGTAAATCCCGTACCTGTAGCTATGATAAATCTTTTCTCACCATATTTAACAACAGAAGGAGATACTGTATCAATCCGCAAAGCGAATTCCTCGAACGTCAGCGAATAGTTGCCGGTGCTGCCGCTCTCCAGCAGCACATACACGGTCTGTTCGCCATCTGGCGCGAGGAAGCACACGTCGCTCCCTGCTGCGACCGCTGCGCCACTCGATGCCGCACCCTGCGGCATGAAGCCGAAGCCCCACGATGCCGACACGCCAGCAGGCAACGCCATGCGCACAAGGCGGTTTGCCGCATCTTCCGCGAACGGCAGCTTCACGACCACCGGTATGCCGGCGGCAATCTGTCCCGAAACGGCGGTGGACATGTCGGCGGCGGCAATCGCCACCTCCACTGGTTCTGTGGCAGTCACCGCGTTGTTCTCGGTTAGCGAACCCTCGAAAATGTCGCGGTATGTGTTCAGCTGCACTTTCGGGTACCATACGCCCTCGGCTATCGCGGGCACGGTGAACGTACAGTGGCAGTTGAGACTGCCGCCGGCGGGGATGCGACCGGTCGTCTCCTTCTCGCCAAGCGTGACGACGCGTCCGTTGGCCGACACGAGCGACACCGTATCGCGCCAAGAGCCGTCCGCCGCGATTCCGCCCCGGTTGTCAATGGCCCATCTCACGTCGATCTCGCCGCCCGGCGCGACAGGTCCCGTCGCCGAAACCGATATTGCCGCGAAGTCGACATCCGACATCTGCGCACGCTTCATCATCTCGCAGATCCCCGCATCCGGCACGCCACCGCCGTTCAGGGCGACGCCCGCCGGCTCATCCGTCGTAGTGACGCGCGGCTGTCCGTAGAAATCCAATTCGGGCGCATATTCCGCGCTGCCGATGTCGATGCAGGCCGACCCCTTCTGAATCCGGAAATCGCCGTTGACCGGATCGGTGAAGAGCGGATCCCCCCATACGTTGCCGTTCCTGCCGACATAGACGGAGGCATCCTGCGTCTTGATGTTCGTGTTGGTCGTCTGCCATGCTACGTCGCCGGTGAGCGACATGCCGCCCGCGTTCCAGAAGCAGCAGTTGCGGAAGTTCTTCGGCTGCTGGCTGCTCTGCCACACCTCGGTGATCTCGGAGAACACGCAGTTCCTGAACTGGTGGTTCCCGGCTTGCGTAATCCGTCCGCAGTCATAGACCACGCAATTCACAATTTCATTTGTGTTGTAGTGGCGGAAGGCCGCAAGCGCATCGCGCACCACGCAGTTGGTGATGAACGTGTTGCCGCCCGACTCCACGCCTATCGCGTCGAATCCAGCATGAGCGACTTCCGAATCCACGATCCTCGCATAACCGCCGCCAAGCACCCGCACGGAACCGCCCATCCTCTGTCCGCTCGCATACAGTATCTTGACATGCTCCAATTCAAGCGTTCCGCCATCGTACACGTCAAGGCGAAGCCAATCGCCGGGCTGCGGAATTGTCTGGTCGCCATCGCCGTTCGTGTCGCCGCCATGCTCATCGTCCTTTATCGACGTGAATATGCACGGCGATGAACGCGTCCCTATCGCCCTCACAGTGCCGCCTTCGTTGGCTATGATTCGCACGTCTGGATTGAACTTGACGATAGCGCCCGGCTCGATGGTCAACACCGCATCCTCCATCACCCATATATTTCCAGTTACACGATATACCATTCCGCGCTTCATGACCATCTCTGTCCGCACACTACCCTTCATTTCCCTCGGCGCGATCTTCAGATGCTCGGGCATTATCACCCGGGAAAGGTTCACACAACCCGCAAAAACGTCAACACCAATCTCCTCGACCGTTTCCGGGATCTCCATCGACATCAGCTCCAGACTGTCCTGGAACGCGAACGATCCTATCGTCTTGACGCTTTCCGGGATCGCGATCGTCTCCATGCATGCGCTATCGCTGAATGCGTAATCGCAGATTCGCGTTACCGTATCGGGGATATTGGTCAGCGTCACCTTCGCCGGGCACGCAATCAGCCGGGTGACATCCTTGTCGTACAGTGCGCCGTCCACAATCGTGTATCTGGGATTCTCCGGATCAAGGACGATCCGCTCCAGACTCTTGCATCCCCCGAACACCCCTTCCGCGATGTTCGTCACGCTCGCCGGGATGTAGGCGGTCTGCAATGCGCTGCAGTTGAAGAATGCATTGCTCGTTATGATTGCGGAGCCTTCCGCAACTACAGCGTTTGTGATTGATGCATAGGAATGTGGAAATACCGTAGGCAACGCAAACGCGCTGGGGAATGTGACGTTGACGATGTTTGTATGCCCTTGAAATGCGGCGATCTTAAGTTCCGGGACGCCTATTTGAGTGACGCTTGCAGGAATGTGAACTTCAGAAAGGGCGGATTCGTACAACGAGTGATTGCTGAATGCATAATTACCAATTCTCCTAAGCCCATCGGGGAGCACGACCGATCTCAATGCCGTACATCTTAAGAAAGCGCTGTCGTCAACGTTTGTGAGGCCATTCGGAAATATCACCTCTTCGAGGTTTGGGGAATACTGGAAGGTGTGCTGATTGATGGTTTTCATCTCATCCGGTATCCTTATCCGAGACAATCCAACACAACCGGAAAACGCATAGGCCACAATGTTCGTGATGGACTCTGGCAAAGATACCGGCGAAAGCGCCGCTGGGCATGCTATGACCGTCTTGCCCGCCTTGTCGCAAAGCAAGCCATCAACAAGAGAAAGAGTTGGATGGTCGTCTGACAACGTGAATGAAGCCAAATTGTCACAGCCAGAACCACTAATACTGGTAGAAAAAGCACCGGCATCAATAGACTTAAGTGTGTTTGGAATGAAGATTGACTCCGCATCGCATCCACCAAACGCTCCCGAAAATATTCGAGATACGTCACTCGGTATGGACACCTCTTTTACGCCGGCCGGCCACGCCACCATAAGTTTTGACGGCTTACAATAAAGGAAACCTTCTATAACGGAATATCTTGGATTACCATCTTCAACAACAAATGACGTCAATCCCTTGCAACCGCCAAAAGCAAAACCGCTTATGGATGTCACATTGGCTGGTATTACCATGTTGGTTAGGCTTACGCAATTTCCGAACACGTTCCAACTTATTTGCCTAATAGTGCTTGGAAGGGTCACGGATGTTAGATTGCTGCAATTGTAGAACGCCCATTGCCCCACTATCTCTACAGGGAATCCTCCCAACGTTTCCGGAACGATAATATCTCCCTCTGTCAATCTGTTAACCGCAGATGCGGATGCCCCACTTGAATTTAGACCTAACGATGCAACACCATCCGAAACAGTATAAGCCCATTCAATGCCATTCACGACTTCCTTGTCGGCAAACACCGGAAGCGCAGCAACCATCGCAGCGCTCATCAGTAGCATCTTCTTCATGTCCGTTTCTCTCCTTATCATCCCTTTACTGATTATCGGTAGAGAACCAGAACAAATCTGACACCTCCTCCGAATGCACCGGATGAGGTACCTGAGATGAACCTGTAATGATGCACTGAAGGAGGCGAAACTGCACGCAAGGCAGTGCCTATTCAATGCGCCATTACGAAAAGTTCTCAAGATTTCATCTGACGCAAACCCAAACGCGGCGGTGGCTACGGTTGCTCACCACCTGCCCGCGCGGGTAATCTGTACGCTCCACCCTCCAAAGCCACCCAGCCTTTTCAGGTGAAACGGCACGAAATCTACCAAACAAGCCGATCAAATGCAAGTGAAATATGCGTTATTCTCAATCAGCCATCAGTCCTCCTCCCCCAATTGGGCGCCAAACGACACCCCCGCATGCGCTACCGCCGCCCCAAAGGCTATGATGGATTTACCGTCAACCATCCTTTTTCGCCTTCGCCATTTCTGCGACTGCCTTCTGCGCCTCTTCCGCAGCCAAGCGGCCTTTTGCGAAGAAGTCATCGCGTATCTTCTCTTTGTCTATTTCCAGAAGCCACGCCACCACATTGACGATGCGCACGGTCTGCCCGCCCTGCCTGACTTCGCCGTCCTCGTGGTCTGTGACAACAACCAGATCGTCGCATTTGAACTTCTTTCCAGCCTCAAACAATGCGGACAACTCCCGGTTTCGGGTCTTCTCGTCCACCATGCTGTAGCAGACCTGGACCAGTTTCATCGTACGGGTGCGTCGTTGGCAGAGAAAGTCTATTTCATGCTTATCGTCGCGGTAATAGTAAATCTCAAAGTCGAGTTCATATTGCTTGTTGCGGAGTTGGAGATAGACGATGTTCTCTAACCGCCGCCCCAACTGGTCTTCGCCGGGACTGTGACCGGTAAAGTAGTTAGCAAGCCCAGGGTCGACGGCATACACCTTGCCGATGCGCGTCCTTTCCCACGCTTTCCGTCCGTAGAGCGAAACCGTGTGGATGAGATACGCCTCTTCCATGAAGTGAATGAAGTTCTGCACCGTGTTGGTGCTGTTCGTGCCAAGCTGGTTAGAGAGCTTGTTCGCGGAAATCTGGCAGGCGTAGTTCTCCATCACGGCATATGCGACGCGATTGAACAACGCCACCTCCCTGATCTTGTGGCGTTGAAGGATGTCCCGATAGACGATGGAGTCGTAGAGCGACTTGTGGTAGTTCCTCACATCCACCCATCTGAACGTTTCGGGGAATCCTCCGCGTTCGGCATACACCTCGTAGTCCCGCCGCGCCTCGCCGCGACCTTCGGCAAGCTCCGCCTCGCCGCGTCCAAGGTAGCGGCGGTATTCCGCAAACGTGAACGGCGTAAGTTCCACGGGAATGTGGCGCCCCGTGAGGTGCGTCGCCCTTTCGTCCGTCAACAGGCGCGAGTTCGACCCGGTGATGACAATGTGCATCCCCTGGCGCAGAAGCCGGTTCACGAACAGCTGCCAGGCGGGAACGTCCTGGATCTCGTCCATGAACAGGTGCTTCACCGGCCCGTACACGGCATATACCGCCTCAAGCAGGTCGTTCAAATCTTCCGGTTGGACATCATGCAGCGGCTCGTCGTCAAAGTCAATGTAGCCGAACGGGAAACCGCTTTTCGCAAGCGCCATCCGGCACAGCACGGACTTTCCGCACCGGCGAACGCCCACCGCAAAATAGGCCAACGTAGAATCGACCTCAAACCAGCCCAACTGGGCTCGCTCGATAAGGTCTGGCTGCGCCATCAGGCGTTCCAGCTCACGCTTCTGCGTCTTGAGCACTTCCACATAGTTGCTACGCATACAATAACTCCTTTTGCGCAACAGTATAGCATAATTCTCTCCACACAGCAATACAATCCAGTGATTTTCTCTTCGTGCAGCGAATCTTTCTTGTTTTTATCTCAGTGCGAAGAGATGTGTGGCTATTTATGTCATTTCACATCCCCATGATGCACAAATTCACGGAAATTACTGCTGTGTACTGCACAAATTTCCGCGAAAATATAGAAGAAGGTCTTCTATCTCTTCCAAACCATACCCTCCGATTGGATGCTTTCAATGCGACCGCCGCCGTCGTAGAACGCGCAACTTGCGCGTTCACTCCTCTGGCCACGGCACGCTGATTGAGCGCGCGTGGGGGGCGAGGCCCTTCGGCGCGAGGTAGATGAACACCTCACAATGTTCCTCGTCCACCGGGACGAGCGTGGCAGAGCCAGTCGCCTTCACAGTCGTGTACTTCTTCGTCTTGTCGTTGTAGCCCGTCACAAACTCGCCGGCCACGCTCACCGTGCCGCTCGCCGCGAACTTCAGCGTCACGCGGGCGGTCACGTCCGCACCAAGTGCGGCCGTCAGAGCGACTTGGTCCTCGGAGAACGTGCCGTCGGGGAGAATCGCGTAGGTCATGGTCTTCTTGTCGAAGGACTTGCCGAGCGTCTTCCACGGCTCGACCTTCCAGTTGTACTGCCAGGCAACAAATTCGGGAGGGCCGACCTCTGTGTCGGCCGCGACGTCGCCCTGGCCGCCGTCATCCGGATCGGCCGCGACGGAGCGCGGCCCTCCCACGGCGATACCGCCTATGCCGTTGTCCTGCACCACCAGCAGCACGACGTCGTTCGTCTTGATCGTCTTCGTGCCCTCCTTGTAGCTCCAGCTCGTCGTGACGTCCGCAAGGAAGTTGGAGCCGCCGTCGGCCATGTCGAAGCCGGTGTAGTACGGCGCCGCCAGCGTGTAGGTGAGCCCGTCGCCCAGCGCCTTGCCGCTCACCTTGCCCGCCGCGCTCACCGTGAGCGAAACCTGCCCCGGTAGGGTCACGCGTCCCGCGTGACCGTCATCCGGTAGGGCGGGCGCGCCGCGCACGCCGTAAACCCCGCCCGCGAACGTGCCCTGCGCCCACGCGGGCAAGGCGTCCACCGTCGCGTCGATCTGGTACGTCTGCGTCGACTTGCCTGCCGTCGTCACCGTCACCTTCACCTCGCTCGGCTTCGCCGCGCCAGTATTCTTGTCCGTCTTCGACGCCGCCGTCGGCGCACCGTAGATCGTGTTCGCCGGGACGTTCGTGACCGTGACCGCCGTCTTGCCGCTCCCGATCTTTGTCGTCACCGGCTTGTCCGTGAACTTGAGTCCCGCCGGCAGCCCCGCCACCTTCACCTTCGCCTCGGAAAGCGCACTTGCCGCCACCGGCCACTCGAGGTACACCCCCGCCCAGATGTTCGTCTGGTGGGGCGAGCCGTCCCCGGCGAGCTGCATCTCCTCGCCATTCACCGCCAACTCGATGCTCGCCTTGTCCTCGTCGGCCGTCACGAACTTCGCGACATACTCCACATCGTTCGACGGCATCTTGTCGATCATGTAGCTCACCGCCTGTGAAAGCAGCCCATCCGCACTACTATTCCCTATTCCCTCTTCCCTGTTCCCTATTCCCTCTTCCCTGTTCCCTATTCCCTCTTCCCTGTTCCCTGTCTCGTACCAGCCGGCGAACACATAGCCTTTGTTCGCCGTCGCCTTCAAGGTCACCTTCTTCCCGGGCGCGTACTTGCCCATGCCGGTGATCGTGCCCGCGACATACTTGCCCGCGCCCTTGCCGGTCGGCTCCGCGCCGGTGCCGTCCGTCGCATCAACGGTCACGAATATCTCGGGATCGCTCTTGAACACGGCGTAGTACGTCACGTCCTCCACGACGTTCGTGACCGTCGTCGACGTCTTCGAGTTCGCCGCCGGCTTCGCCGACCGATCGATCACCAGCGAAGGCGTGGTGGCGACGAAATAGCCGTCCGGGTAGGGCGCGGACTCCGGCCGCGCCGTATTGTTGGTTGTCCACCCCACAAACGTATAGTTCTTGTTCACGGCCGCCTTCAGCGTCAACTTCTTGCCCCGCGCGCACAGGCCGCTCCCCGACACCTTCCCGCCATCCGCCGGATCGGCGAGCCCGCGGACATACGGGATCTTGTAATAGAAGGCAAACCACTGCGTCGAATTTGTCACCGTCACGATAAGTTTAGGATTGTTAAACTCTTCTATGCTCGTTAAATTGAGCCAACTGTCAAACTCATACCCAAAACGCGGCTTGGCTGTCAAAGTCACTTTGCTTCCATATTTATACGTCCCCGTACCACTTGAGAAAACGCCATCAACCAAGAAAGATCTCATGTCATCCGAGAAATAGAAATCCTTAATCGACAATGTGTACATCACCTCATTATCTGGAACCCACTTCACTGCCGTAACCCTAACATGGACATCAGGAACCGCACCTTGCGTAAATTCCAGCACTATATGATGCGCTCCCGAACTGGACAAAACGACCTGCCATCCGTGCCATCCTTCCCCATTTTCCGTTTGCGTAATTGGGCCATATCTTTTGGAATTATCATACAATCCAAATGTAGAAACCGACCCCGCATAATCATTTCCAACATATTCTAATTCGAACAGCAAACGCCCACTCCCATTAAACGTACCGAGGTCAAGTTTCGCCACCTGTCCAGCTTTCAAATCTGGGGACTGAACAAAGACAGAACAACCATTACTTGGATCGCAATGCGCCGCCTCGTGCGCCGTCCATTTGCCAGTTCCGCTCATCGACGGCTTAAGGCTCTCATTCCCAAGCCCCTGCGCAAGGGTAATGTCGGAGTTCATATCGCGTATCTCGACCGTGCAAACACGAACGTCGCCAAGCTCTACACCCTTGGCATTGCCCAACTGCAAAGTCAGCATCTCCATGCCCTCAATTGTCGTATCAGCCTTTACTGGTATGCTAATCCGCTTCTCACCTACCTCACCTTTAGACCACGAAAGCGTCAGCGGGAACTTCAGTCCTCCTTTGGGCGTCACGCCGTCAATCGCCCCTTTCGCCATGTCCACATCCGCAGCAACCGCAGTGTCGTAAGCTATAAAAATCGTTGCGCTTGATGTTGAATCATCTATTCCGCCGGTAACGACAATTGAAATATTCGAACCCTCTTCGCAGACGACAGACTGCGATTCGAAATTGACGGCATATCTGATCTCGACCCAGTGCTGATACAACACAAAATCACCGCCAGGAACAATTGCATCGGGAGTTGCCTTCATGCCAGCACCATCTTCCCCTGTGTACCATCCATCAAACTTGTATCCCGCACGTCGCAAGGGAATCGGCAGTTCACCGAACGGCTCACCAACTGTCAGTTCTAAACTATGCTCTACAGCTTCGCCGCAGCACGAATCCACAACATACGTCCCGATTGTCTTTGCCGGCAATGAATTAGTCGAGCCGTGAAACATAACTACGCACACAGGGCAAGGAGGAGGCTCCGGTTTGCCAGGCATGGGATCGTCGGGGGTAGGATCGTCAGGCGTGGGATCGTCAGGCGTGGGATCGTCAGGGGCAGGATCGTCAGGAGTGGGATCGTCAGGGGTAGGGTCGTCAGGAGTGGGATCGTCGGGCTTCGGATTACCAGGAGTTGGATCGTCATCATTAGGGGCCGCGTAGGCGGTAATAAACCATTCATTGTCAACTGTGGAGTTTGCCATATCCGTCCATTGCATGGCGTCTATGCCATCTATGTTCCAATGCGAACGAAAGAATCGCCCCTTTACCGGATTAGGGTTGCTCATTATAGCAACGCTCTCTGCGCAATCTACGATAATCGAATAACGCTGTCCCTTTTTCACTGCAAAGGGAGTTGGCAGGTCGATTGTGAAGTATCCTGTTCTATCTGGGAATTCCATCTCCTTGCCATCGATGACACAGGTTCCTGTCGCCGGACTATCCTCGGTGCATCCGACAAAAGCATAAATCTTATAGTCGTCAAGGTGGGCTCCCATTATGCCTATGGCATTGATCGTGTCATCGCTTTCCGCAGTGAAAACAACGGCGCATGAATCCAGCTCGTTCATGGAAACCCCAATTAGCGACGTCGGATTTTCCGCGCGATGGCAATACAGCCTGCCATATTTGTTTTGTACATCCGGAATGAGGACCGATGTGTAATCCGCAAAGCATAAATCCGTCCAGGCCAGTCCCATATAGCTGGCATGATTAACCGGTGGTCTGTACCTGAAGATGTTGTCATCGTAGTAGGAGACATAGAAGTATCCATTATCGCCAAAACCCGTGCCATACGAACCCTTTACGATCCACGCGCCGTCACCCTCGGGTACTTTACCGCCAGTCTTGAAAAACGACGCGGAAATGGAATCGTCGAAACCGACAACCATTGCAGTACGGTAGTATTCGCGCTTGTAGTAGGACGACGAATCCGGCTGCATCGGGAAATAGCAATATTTCCCGTTGTTGAAAAAGGAATCAACATGCTGATACCAGGTGAGAAGAGGTGCGTTGACAAGATTTTGTTTCAGATATTTAAGCGAGGCCTTCCACTCAACCGTTCCAGTGCTTGACTGTTCGATGCCCTCCATCAGATACATATGTATTATGTGAGAGCCATCAAGCCAACTTCTCAAAATCCAATCGTAGGATTTTCCTATAAACGGTAGCTGCGTATTTCTCTGATAGTATTCCGCCGCAGGTGCATCGGGGGCTGACTTCGCCTGCGCGGCAAATGCGGATATCTGAGCCTCGGTATACGTACAAGCGGCCCTCTCGGTATCCGTCAACCCGTCATAGGGCTTCTTCTTCAAGATCAAGTTAACAGACTCAATAAAGTCCATTGGCGCATACGCATAGGACTGATCTTCGGTCCCCTTCTGTGTTTTAACCGGAGTTGTGTAGCACTTACCATCTACATTGTCCCAGCGAAACTTCGTCGGCAATGCCGCCAATGTCGACAGTGACAACAACGCACAGGCAATTACAATCGTCGCCAACACCATTCGCTTCATGATTCGTTTCATGATTCTCCTTCAGTTTCTTTTCGTTAATAGGTTACACCATTTATCTCAAATAGGATCGCCTTTTATAGGAACACACCTATAACATCTGTGCAACTTTCGTCTTACAGCGCGTATCACTTTCGCGATCCCAGATTACTCAACACCCAAAGACGTGTAATGGAATTCTGAACCTCAGCATACTTTCGAATGCGCTTTGCAACTTTTGAACGTTTCTCTTCGGACGTATTGCTTAAATAATCATCGACAAGCCATTCAGCGATATCGACGGGCGATGTGCCAATCTTGCACAAGATCTCATATAGTTCCGCAACATCAGGCAACACCGCTACTACGTCATCCACGTTCATTTCCGTTTTTAAATGGTCTGATTTCTTCGCCCTGTCGAGAATCGCCATCACAACGGTATGAGACGCCCCCATCCCCACAAACGCATCATTCAGGAACACCAGATTTTCAAATCTTTTCCGTTCCTTCTCTCCAAGTCTTCCCCCACCTTTAGCGAGCATCGCTTCCCCACCGCCAACTGCGTCTACTTCTTGTCTTGTGTTGTAGTCTATCTCCATCATGCGTTTTAGGAGTGCGAGGTCGTCCATTGTAGAATACTCTTCGCAATCAAGTCGCTTCCACTCGTTCTTTTCGCGTTCAGACACAAAGAACAGAACACCCGCCAGCACAAAGATGCCCGTAATCATCATTATTGTTATTTTCTCCACCATGGTTGTATCCGTTATTCTCCATTCATTTGTATGCAACTCTTCTGTAAGCCCGTTGCGAATGCAGGATGGTCTCTTCCTCGCCCAAGGCACCTTCGTAGAGTCCGAGATGAGCGGTCGGATTTCTCCGACCGCTCCGTTCGGAATGCAATTAGGAGTTAATCGCTTCCCATGCCACACCCGAAAACGATGCATCCAGACCTATAGTCTGCGGCTTCCTGAGAAGTCACCGTAATCTGGGCGGCAAGCACTTCTGCTTCCGAAAGCATTTCTGCTGAGATTTTCATGATAATCCTTTCAATTGCGATACACTAAATGAACGGGAAAGCTACTTCACCAGCCATTATCCTTCCCGAATGGAAAATGGCGTCACGGTTTATCTGTCACTGCTATCGCTTCCTCTTTCCTCCTTTCTGTCAGATGGTAGATTTCAATCGCTGCCTTCAACTTGACCTGTTCTTCGCGAGAAAGAGAGTTCTTCTTCTTCATGTAATATTGTATTTGAAATGCGCTAATCACGCGAAACTCCGCCTCCAGCATCTTGCAGCCTCGTTTATCACGCAAGCCGACGTCCCCGCGTTCCTGTAAATTATCGGATATACATGTTGGACAACATTTCACAAGGGTGCATTTCTCACAAACCGGATCCTTTCTCCCTGCCAGCGGATGTTCAAAATCAATACATTTAATTTCATCAAAAATATCGCGCCCCCAGACAAAAGGCAGAAACATGTGGCATGGATAGCCCTTGCCGCTGTAATCATAGGCAACCATGTGGTGACCGGCACCACAGAACGAGTCGCGCCTATCCGTAAGTTGGCCAGTGAATGAATACATAAAAAACGGATTGGGGGAATATTCGGGATTCTCTAAATAAAAGTTGGCGATACGGGTCAACTGTTCTTCATAAATCAGTGCTTCTTCTGCAGTCCATTTAACTCCGACAGCACGACCGCTTTCCAACTGGTATCCCTGTCGCGTCAGGTTGATGAAATCTTCCGCATACCGTTTGAGGGCTTCACGAGAGACTGTCATTGAAAAATGGACATCCGGCCAAGTGTCGCGTGCAAATTCCACAGGGATATCTTCCAAGGAGACACCACGATTCAACAGCTGGGTCGAACTGTCTCCATCGATGGAGAGACGCAAGGAGATTTTGTCTTTGTGGCACCTAAACCAATCTCTTTTGTCGGCTGTCAATAAAGTCCCATTTGATGTGATGGAAACAGTATATTTTACCTTGGTATCAAGCCCCCATAGCCATTCGCAGAAGGATTTTATCATTTCGAAGCGCAAAAGTGGCTCCCCTCCAAATAAATTTATGGTTAATCCATCAAAATTCCCTGTTCGCTCGATTGATTCAATTTCATTGGCGATGACTTTCTTGGCCGTATCCAAGCTCATGTGCCTTGAGGGATCATTCATTTTGAATTTTTCAAAGCAGTATGTACAATGAAGATTACAGGCGTAAGTCAAGACCAACTTGCAAACTCGTGGATTTTTAAACTGAACCATTTCTACATTCTCCTTTCCCTTGAATTTGTCTCCGTTCCGTTCGTTTTTTCTTGCTGCAAACGTTTTATCGCCTCCACCATCTCGTTCAGCGCCTGCTCGGGCAGGGGCGACCCGCCGACTGCTACGGCGCGGACAAAACCGCAAACAGGATGATTATCAATCCTATTGCGGCAAGGGAAGGCCCCAGCAATGAACGCGACCAGCCACTCTCAAACTTGTCGAGCCGCGAGGAAATGACCGTCTTCTGAAACTCGTCGGCAAGCTCAATCCGATCACGATAAACGCCGAACTCGCAGAAGTCATCCCTGCCATAAAGCATCCGGCGAAACCACGCTCGAATACCAACCCTCAGGCCATACAGCCTGAACAGGCATCCCCCGGTGTCCTCGCCCACTTCCAGCCGACGGAACAGATACCGCTTGGGGTGTACCACGTACATCTTAGGCATTGTCATTCCTTCGCACCCTCCGGCGCAGCCGACTGCCGATGCTCCTCAATTTGCACCAAACGCCCAACGAGATCGGTCATCTTCGTAGTGGATTCATGAATGCGAAAGATTGCCATCAGCGACTCGAGGGAAAGCCGAAATGCAATCAGAATCAGGATGCTGATCCCAAAAACCTTCCACATGTCCCCAGAAGTGACGTATCGGCTCTTGGACATTGAGCCGAGAATCGAAATCATCGTGATTGGATAGGCGATGTACGCACCAACAAGCCAGGCAATGCGGATGATCATCGGAGTAATCATCAGCCTAAAAGCATTGAACGCCCTGAAGCCCGTGTTCTGCGGAGCAAGATCGGTAACTCCGTAAATGCGTCGCTCTCCATCGTGCACGGCCTCGTCGGGCTGCGATTCGCGATGGGCCTCCCTGTAGTTCCTCACCCACTCCATACCCTTTGTCGCCATATCGCCCGCCGCCGCAAGCGCCTTTCTCGCCTTGTCTTCCATTTCTGCTCTGTTCATTTCGACGTTCCCTTTGCCTTGCGCAGCTTGTTCAGAATGCGGCCGACATCGCGCTTGAAGTTGTCGAAAAGGAAACGTGAATCCCCGTCCGGCACTTCCGAGTCCATCTCGTCCAGCCGACGGACTGCGTCTGCGAACTTCGGTTCCCATTCCTCCGCCAGTTCGCCGGTAATGATATCCACGGTCTTGCTCCAGTTCATCCCGCCTTGCTCTCCACCCTCGGCCCGGATGCGTTTCTGCGTCTGGCCGTAGAGCGTACTGGAGTAGCTACGCTTCAATTCAATGATATCCTTGATTCTCGGATACACCTTCGCCACATACGGATAGCAGGCCCGATATCCGCGCGAACCGTCCGGATCGGCGGCTACCAGCTTTCCCGCCCACCTCAGATAGTTGTAGTTCACAAAAGTTTCCGGCAGCTTCGACAGCGCATCATGCAGTTTCGCAAGCTCTGCATGCGTTGGATTCTTCGCGTTCTGCGGCAACGCCTCAGGCATTACCTGACGTGCCTTGTCAAAACCCTTCAGAAGAGCCAGCATCTGGCCACCCGTCGCGTCAAAATAGTCGCTATGCCCCAGAGTCCATCTTTTGGGGTTATTCCCATCCGGCGACAAAAGCGTGCCTTCCGCATCCAATATCCGACACGACGGCCACCCTGAACTGAATGCCCACGGAAACGCCGACTTCACCTCCGTTCCCCACCCGTCCACGCTCAAAAGGACATATCTGTTCGTCGCGTAGCTCAGAAAACCGGGGTCAGAAGGGAATGGCTGATTTTTCAGCAAACCTCTAGGATAGTTGTACACAAGCATCAATTTGCCTGCGGCACGGGCTGCCTTCTGCGCCTCTCCACAGTCCGTCATCCAAGCAGACGGAACGGTTTCCCGGCCTTCCGTTGCTTCGGGCGACGAGGTAGGGGGAAGAGTTTTGGGGAGAACGATGGGTTTGACCTTCAGCCCTTTCGCAGGCCATTTCACGCCCTTCATCATCCCGTCCAACTGCTTCAGATATCCATTGGAATCGTTGCTGCGGTAGCCCGAATGGCGCTTCACTTCTTCGCCGTCCAAAGGGTTCACCACCACTATCGTGGGGAAGGCGCGAATCCCATACCGTTCCTTCAGCACGTCGTTCTGCGAAGCCGCCAGTTTCGACAGGGTTGATTTGTCGCGCGGAACGGACATCATCACCGGCACATATTTCTTCGTCAGTCTGCCCATGTATTTCCTCTGCGACAGCACTTCCTTTTCCAATGCCATGCACGGCCCGCACCAGTCGCTGCCCGAAAAGGCGAGCAGAACGAACTTCCCCTCCTTCGCGGCCTGCTGCCGCGCCGCCTCGAAGTCCTCCGTCCATCCTTTCGGCACATGTTTTGAAACAGGAGGCCGCTTCGCCTCCTGCTGCGCGTACCAATCGGCCAGCTTCTCGTACCCGCCGTTGAACAGCGTTCGCGCCTCTGCTCCGTCAACCTTACTGCCTTTTGATGCCAGGATTCCGCGCAGTTTCTTCAGGTATTCATCCAAGCCAAGTCCGCCGCCGCCTATCGCGCCGAGCTTTTCGCCCTTGGCGTTCATGACCAGCACATGCGGCACGCCACCACCGAAAGGCAGGGCCTTCACAATCTGCCGGTTGTGCGCCTTCTGCTCCTTGCCGAGCGGATCGCGGCTAGGGCTGTCTAAATAGACGAGCACGAGGTTCTTCCGCGCGAATTCGGCGAACTCCGGCTTGTCCAGCACTTCCGCCCGCAGTTTCTTACACCAGCCGCACCAGTCGCTGCCGGTACTCAGCAAGAAGAGCTTCTTGTTCGTCTTCTTCGACTCGGCCAGCGCCTTGTCCCAGTTCACGAACCAGTCTGCCGTGGGCCCGCCGCGCCAATTGGAATCGTCCACGGCAGAACTGTCATTTTTGCCGCCGGACGTCGGCGCGGCATAAGCGCAAACCGCCACCGTAATCGCCAATACGGTCGCCGGTACTATTCGCATAATGCCCATCGTTTCATGTCCTTCTGATTTCCTCTTTCATTGTTTCGGCATAATGGCGAAGCGATTCTGACACATGGAAAGAAAAAGCGCACTTTCTTTCCGTCCGCATCTTCAGGGGTGGCCGACCAAAGCCTTTGCCGAAGACACGAAGGACAAGAAAGTACGCCAGAATTACAGGCATACCCCTCCTTCGGACATCCGTTCGGTTAAAGAAATTGGTCGTTTCCCCTAAACGAATCTATCCACAACTATGTGAAACAAAGCTGAAAGATACCAAAAAACGTCGCAAAAAGAAAGCGAAAATATGCCTCCGCCAACAACCATTAGGATCAAAAGGAACGGGTAAATCCCAGAGACAGAGGCGTGGCGGAGGGTTGGTCTTTCCCCTAAACGGCCTGAACCGTCCGGCAAATGCGCCCATCCGCCACGCAAAAGATAAGGATCAATCTCGGCCCTACCGCTTGGTCCGCAAATGCCTCAAGCGTTCGCACATGGCTTTCTTGAAGGTGCCGAACTGATATCGCCGATCATCTTCTTATGATTTGCTTCGGCAAGGTCGAAACGCCGTTCTGACACTTCTGGCGAGAAATGCTACCACACTAGATTGGCATCTATTGCCCTTCTGCATCTGACGCAAGCGCATCCGCCACACAGGCGAAAAGAAGCCTGTCCCACCACTCCACGTTCTTTACCCGCGTCTCGCCTATATTTCCAACCAGTTGCTGCGGCGCGCAGAACAGCTTACCCCTCCCGACACGCCGAAATGCCATCACTGGCGCCCGCTCATCGTCATCCGTCACTATGAGCGCATGCCAATCATCGGACATCTCCGTCACCCTGAAATAGGAGAACCCATCCAGTTGGCAGTCGCGCAGCACCGGCGCGACGGCCCTCACCGGCGGCTTGCCCGGAAGGCTTTGTATCTTGAGTCCGTAGCCCGAAAGCAGGTCCCCCATCATCACCCGGTTGCACTCGCACACGAAAGCGAACACGGTGCCGCCATCCGTAAGGTAATGGGCGATGGACTCCTTGTCGGGATCCAAACAGCCTCTGCCAACCGAACGCCCAAAAAGCAGCAGCACGTCTGGCTTCGCCGCAACCGAACAGGCCACCCCATTGGTGGAAAAATTGACCGACGCGCGCGCCTTTACGTCCTCGCCGAAAAAGCACCGCTTGATGCCGGCTGTCGATTTGAGGCATGAACCGTATGTCGCATCGCCGCACACGGTTATGCGTTCAACATCCATGACAGGATGCGCCAACCATTCAAATGGGGCATCGACCACGGCGGCAGAGGTGCGCCAGGCGTGCCAGCCCAATCCGCCGACGACCATCAGCGCCATCCCCCCCGCCACGCAGAGTGCCGCCCTCACCTTGCGCCGCGTGCGGAATCCGCCGTAGCCATCGCCGGCATAGTCGATTTTATCCTGCAGGATCGTAGCCGCCTCGGTGCAGTGCGCCGACAGAAAGGCATAGTCGATCCTTGCGCATCTGGCGCCGATGGAATCGTCCCTCACAAAGAACTCGCCGCCGCCCGGCAGCGATTCCGAGTCGCGATAGCCCACAACAAGCACGGCGTGCGCACCCCTCCCGTCAGGATAGGCGTCAAGCGCAATGGCCACCGGCATCGGGCGATACCCGCCCGTTCCGGCCAGAACCCCTTTGATGGCGGCGACGTTACCCGGCTCCGGGAGAAAATCCAGTCCATTCGCCAAACGGCGGCGTCTTGCATCCTCTCGTGTGAAATCCGGCAGCGCGGGAGAATTGCCCACGAACGGCTCTGCGGAGCTGCCGCCTCCTTCGGGCCACAGGGCATGGCGGCAGATGCCGAACGCCACCAACGCCTCGGAAACGAACCTGATCGGGCAGCCGCTCGCGGAATCAAACGTTGCGATCGCCGTTGCGCGGAACATTTCGCCGAAACGGCGGCACTGTACGGATTCTGCCTTGCCACCAGACATCAGGCAGCGAAGGCCCGCAAGGTTTTCTGCGAACACCGATTCGAAATCCGCCTCTCCCCGTTCTCCCCGCATCACAGCCGCGAGGTTCCGATCCAACCATTCCTGCACCTTGATGCGCATGGCGGCGAACAGGAACGCCGTACTCAACCTCACACGGCAGTCCATCTGGTACTCAAGCAGCGAAACGACCGCGTGCGCCGCGCAAGCGCCTTTCTGAGTCTGCGCCTCGATGATCGGCGGCAGGTTCCGCACAAGCGACACTCGGCGCGGCAACATTGATCAGCCCTTCCCCTCGCCAAAAAACGTCAAGAGGCCCGAAGATGGCTTGCCACCTTCACGCGTAAAAGAGACGCCCGTATCTTTCGCCCCACCCACGAAGAGTTCAAAGAGAAGACGCCCTCGCCCTTCCTGAATCCGAATGTCGCAACCGGCCAGCTTCAACAGGCCGTTACCGGCGTCTCGTCCCTCACCGTCAAAGACCGAAACCGGAAGCCACGTGCCAACCGCAGAATTGGCCGGCACCTGAAGTTCCGCCCGCCAGACCCGCGCCGGATCGCCAGAAATCGACGCGAAGCGAAAGCGGACTTCGCGATCAGGGCTTTGTAGCGCCGCACGGCCGGTGTCGCGGCCAGAGCGCGCACCGGGCGGATGGTAGGCCGGAGCGCAGGAAACGAGCCTGCACCTTTCAGATTCAAGCCACGCCTCGAACGCGACGCGGCTTTCTGCGGGAAGCCCGTCACACATGTTCGCGCCTCAACTTTCGCATGGACTTCACCGCGCGGGAGAAGATCTGGTCCACATTCGCCTCCGAGGACAGTCCGAAGAAGCGCAGTATTTCGCGCGACGAAAGCCCTTCTCCGAGCTTCATGTAGTGGACGTAGGCGCGCATCGGATTCTTAAGCCACATCCGGCCAAGGCATTGATCCACGAGACGCCGCTCCTCGCCGTTTACGACGGTATCGTCATGAACCACATCCGCATAGGGCACCACAGACTTGACCGGCATCTCGCGCCGCCGATCTGGATTGGCGCGATAGATGTAACCCACCACATACTTTCCGAGCCAGCCATACAGATTTCCATCCCCTTGGTAGAAAGAGAGCTTTCCCTTTACGACCATGTCCTCATACAGCTCTCCAAAAAGCTCATCCTCGGAAAGATGCCACAATCGCACCATGTTCGAATGGCGAAACCGGCCCATCTCCAAACGGACAGACCGCTCCCGAACGCGCTGCCAAGCCTCCGCATCGCCGTTGCGGAGCAACTCGACCTCGCGCTTTCCATCTTCCCTGACTGTTGCCATGTTCATGTACGACACACTTTGCCCTTGCCAAACGCAGCTGCAAAGACTGATTGGGCATTATATCATATTTCCCCTCCCCGTGCGCATCAGCGCCTAACGGAAATTAAGATTGCACAGCACTTTTGGCGCAATTACGGCAGGAGCCAGTAGCCGGGCAGGTCGCGGAGATCCTGGACCGGCGGCGGACGTTTCGGCGGCGGTGTGCCAGAGGGTGTGAGCAGATAGCCGGTCACGCTCGCGGCGGGGGCGATGGTCTCCCACACCGTATATTCGCTCGCGGCGACGGTCTGGTTCTCGAGATTGCCCCAACGCCGCCAGATGGGCCATTGCGATGCGCGTCGCTTGTCGCCGGCAAACACCATCTCCACGGCTTTCGGCGGCATCCCGTAGTTCCAGCGATAGGGTGAGATGCCCGGCACGTACTCCGCGATTCCATCCACATACGACGGCAGGTCGAGGAACGTGACGGGATAGACCTCGCCCAAACCGCTCGTGAGCGTCGTTCCCTGCGGATTGCAGCCGTTGTGGAAGTCGTTCGCAAGGGAGATCCACTCAATGTAACTGTTGTCGCCCGTCATGCCGTGCGCCGCCACAAGATACTGCGCGCGGCGCAGCGGATGGCATTGCCCCCAGCTCATCGCATGGCACCAGCCCTTCTGCGGCGCCCACCACGGCGCACGGTAGGCATAGGCCGTTTTCATCTGCGTGCGGATCTCCTTCGCCACGTTGACCGTTCGCTGATCCCAACGGCGGAAGAACTTCTCCAGCTCCTTCGGATAGCCAAAGGTCCGTTCGCCGGAGTACAGAAGCGGAATCCAGCTCCATCCGCTGCGATTAAGCTCATCCATCAGCCGTTTCGGATCCCGTTCGACCGGATCGAAATAGCGGCGGTCCCCCGTCAGGGCGTGGAGATTGACGGCGGCTTTGACGAGATAGGCGGCCGGCAGGTCTTCGCTCTCCTTCCAGACGACATTGGAACTCTCGGTGTGTTTGAAGAAGAGCCGCCCCGTGGTGCGCTTGACGGTGAACACGTCGGTTGCGGGTCGGCTGGCCATCGCGAAATCCCATGCCCGCTTCGCCGATTCGAGATATTTCCCGCGGAACGCGGCATGGCAGCGCGCCAGCAGCGCAGCATGGGCGGCGTACATGAGCGAACTGCGACGCGTCGCCCGCGAAAGCGCGTAGCGCATCGGGTCCTTCGCGGCGACGCTTCCCGGGCCCGGATGTCCCGTCGATTCAATCCAGGTCCCTACGCCGCCATCCTTCTGCTGCCCCGCCAATAGATGACGAAGCCCCCATTCCGCTTCATCCAGGATATCCGGGATGCCGTTGGCGTTCTCCGGAATCGCCAGCTGCCCGTCGCGGAAGTTCTGCGGACGCATGAGATAGACGGCGCACAGGTCGTTGACGATGTTCAGGTGCGCGGGGCGCCGGTCATAGTCGGCGGCGTCATGCCAACCGCCGACAAGGTGAAGTTTCTCGCCGGTCTCCCAGTCCGTGTTGTGCCGGATGACATCGAACCAGCGCGTCGTCTTCGGCTCAAGCTTCCCTTCCTCGGGCGCGAACCGTCCGCGCACAACCTCCGTATGGCACGCGCCCGCCGTCCAGTGCGTGTACGGCTCCTCCTTCGCGATGCCGCACCGCTTCTGGTAGAGACCGCCCATGTGGACGCGGAACGCGTCTTCGGCCGCCGCCGCCGCGATGCGGAACGCCGCGCTCCGTCCGACATCAGGAATGCGCACGAAATAGACGCCCTCGTTCGTGACGGAGGAGAAATCCATCTCGTAAGTTTCCTCGCCCGTGAACGGAACGCCCTCCTTGGTCGTGCCATCCACCACACGGAGAACCGGACGCTCCGGGCTTCCATACACAACCTTTCCCGTCCTCTCCTCCACAATCTCCCAGGCGTTCCCCAACTTTACATTTTCCATTTTACATTTTACATTCGCCCCCCATCTCGGCTTCCAAGCACCGAACGCGGGGCCGAGCCACGCGCCGACGTAGGCGAACTTGGGCGCGTGGGGAAGATAGCCGACCTGATTCACCTTGAAGAGCGGACTCGGCTTGGACGGATCGTAGTCCGCAAACGGCTTCTCCTGGACGCGGAAGACGGCATGCACCACACGTGGTTTCAGGTCCTTCGCGAGCGGATCGACGAGTCCTTGCGGCACAGGCCAATAGCCGATCTCGGCGGCGAGCTTCCGCCCCTCAGCCGGATCGTCCGTCTGGTACACGCTCGTGTACGGATCCAGAAACCGCAAAAGCGATGCGGCGAAAAAAATACCGTAAATCATGTTGCGACACCCCCTCCACTCCTCCAGTCATCTGTCATCTGTCATCTATCATCTGTCATCTATCATCTACTCATGCACCATTTCTTCCGTCATCTCCCGTCCCCAGGTGGCGCGGAATCGCACATGCTCGATGATCGACTTGATTTTCTTGACCATATCGCCTGTGACAAACCCCTTGTGTCCGACATCCGTATAGAAACTACCGACAAGCCCCATGGCCTTCAGCGAACTCAGATGATCCTGTTCGTACTGCTTGAGGAGTTTCCCGCCCTCTCCCTCACCGATAAAGAAGAACGGACGCTTCCGTTGGTGGAAGCGCATCGTGTACCACTTGATTGCGCGCGCAACATCCTCTTCGTTGGCGACAAGCGGCGCAAACACGCGCGCGATACCACTGAACTTACCCTTTCCAACCTCAGACAGGGCGTATGAATACATCAACGGGCCGTTCGCAATATTATGGTAAAGCGCGCCTTGCACATAAAACACATCCGCCGGAACGGCAAACGGTCGTGTCGCGGCCTCGCAGATCAGCCAATTCTCCGCATAACGGTACGGCGAATGCGACTGGCATCCGGCCAACACCGCCACCAGCAGCATGGGCAGAAAGGCTCTTCGCACCAACATCACTTCTTCCCTTTCCCGGAACAGGCGAGGCGGAACCCATAGATGCAGTTTCGTATGCTCGGCTCGCGTTTCAGGCGATACGCCGAACGGCAATCCCGTTCATAGAAGAACCAACATCCACCGCGCAACACCCTGAACGATCCGGAAGGCGGTCCTTGAGGGTCGATGGACTCCCCCTCCGTCTTGGCGAACCAATCGTGGCACCACTCCAGAACGTTACCGTGCATATCGTAGAAGCCCCAGTCGTTCGCCAGGTTCTTGCCGACATCGTGCGTTTGGCTTCCGCTGTTTCGGTCATACCAGGCCATATCGCCCAAATGCCCGTTTCCGGATATGGCCGCGCTGCTCCCGGCACGGCAGGCATATTCCCACTCCGCCTCCGTCGGCAGACGCGCCACCCCGCCGAGGGCGACATTCGCCTTACGGATGAAACTCTGGCAGTCCTCCCACGAAACGCTGTCCACCGGGCGATCCGGCCCCTTGAAACGCGAGCGGTTCTCCCCCATCACGCTCTCCCACTGGGCCTGCGTAACCTCGTACTTGCCGAGCCAGAACCCCTTTGTGAGCTTGACCGGATGAATGATCTCGTCGTCAAAGCGACCAGCCTCCGTGCTGGGGCTCCCCATCATGAAGGTACCAGGGCCGCACCAGATCATCTCCATCTTGGCGCCACCCGGCAGGGTGATGATCTTTACGTCGCCCGTCCTGCGGACTTCTTCCGTGACTTCCGCCACCTTCGCCACCGGTGCACCGCCAGAAGCCGCCTGCTCCTGCTGTTTCTCCTTCACAAACTTGACCTTGACCAGATCGCGCACGGGTTCATCAAGAAGGTTGGCGGTGATGGGCTTTGGCTTGGACTCGTCAATGACAATGAGAATAGACTCCGTTCCGCCGTCGGCGAGCTTCCGAACAAGCGGAATATCGCAGATCGAGGTGAGCGAGCCATCCTTCGCGAGGGCAAACGCATGCTCCGGCATCTCCTCATCCTTCGCAACCACCTCGTTGATGGCGAGCAGCGCATCGCGGAGCGTGACAAGCTGTCCGCCACGTTCGCGAACGGAGCGCGGGAAGCGCCGCTTGATGCACCAAGGGGAGAGATGCGCAATATCGCCGAACCCAACGGCAATCTCCGTTGACGGATTCTTCTGAAGACGATCAGACGGGACGATAAGGGATGACATCTTGAACGGCTCATCGGCGGCAGACGCGATCCCGCCGACGGCCATCAGGGCCGCCAGAAGGAATCTGGCTTTCCCGCAATGCGGTCTTACTATCTTCATCGTCTCCGTTCCCTCTCTTTCCCTCCCAGGAGAATCCCGAAGAAAGCCTCCCCTGTACTTAAAGGAAGTGTATATTATACCACAGTTCCGCACAAATCTACGCGCATCTGAATAAAGGCCCATACTGAGCCACAGTCGTGAGTCCAGGCGGTTCGCTGCGCGGGGTACCTGTTTTGGGGGCCCTCCCTTCATTCGCCGCGTCCTGTCAGCGTACCATTTGGCGCGGCTCATGCCGGGCGTCCCTCAAAACAGGCACACCCGCCTTCGCTCACCGCATCGCTTTCAGTGTACGTGCGCAAGGCGTAGAGGAATTTTGTCCGCGCCGTTTTCGGCGAATGCCTCCCCTGCGGGCGGAGGGAGAGATGCGCTTTTGAGGGACGCTCGGAAAGGCGGCATGGCATTCGGTGCGCATGAGCCGCCACGGACGCGGGCGCAGACCGCGCCCGTGCCGAGCGAATCCCCATGGTGGAGGCGCACCGACGAATGCCGCCTTGAAGAGAGGGTTCCCCGAAAGCGCATCCACCCTCCGCCCGCAGATAACAGGAGTCTTTTTCTGGGGGGGCGGGAGCCGCCACCCTGTGGCGCAGTGTACGGATGCCACATTGGCGAGGCGTCACGCCAAGCCGTGATAGCTGCGGTACCATTTCGCAAACACGGGGATGCCCTCACGGATCGTTGTCGTCGGCTCATAGCCGACGGCACTGCGCAGCTTGTCGATGCTGGCGTAGGTGGCGTACACGTCCCCCGCCTGCATCGGCAGCATTTCCATCTTCGGCTTGATGCCGAGCGCCTGCGCCAGCGTCTCGATCACGTCCAGAAGCTTCTCGCTGCGATGGTTGCCGATATTGAAGATGTCGTAGCGCGGAAGGTTGTCCGCCTCGACCACACGCACGATGCCGTTCACGATATCATCCACGTAGGTGAAATCACGCAGCATGTCGCCGTTGTTGAACACCTTGATCGGGCGGTCGTGCAGCATCGCATCGGCGAAAAGCGAAAGCGCCATGTCCGGACGGTACCACGGGCCATAGACCGTGAAGAACCGCAGACCGATCGTCTGCATCCCGTAGAGGTGCGAATAGGTATGCGCCATCAGCTCGTTGGCCTTCTTCGTCGCAGCGTAGAGGCTTACGGGGGTATCCACCTGATCGGACTCCTCAAACGGCATCTTCTTGTTTCCGCCATACACCGACGAGGACGAGGCGAACACGAGCTTGGGCATCTTTTCGGCATGGCGGCAGCATTCCAGGACATTGAGGAAACCCTCAAGGTTCGTCTTCTGGTACACGAACGGGTGCGTGATGGAATACCGCACGCCGGGCTGGGCGGCAAGGTTGAGAATCACATCCGGCACCGTCTCCGAAACCACCGCCTTCAGCTTTTCAAGATCGCAGATGTCGATCTCCCGAAACGCATAGCGAGGATGGGAGCCATTCGCAACCGCCGTCCCCCACGCGTCCGCCAACTGCTTTTCGCGATCATGCTTCAGCTGGACGTCGTAATAGTCGCAGAAGTTGTCGATGCCGACAACCTCCCATCCGCGCCGCAGAAACTCCTGCGCCGCGTGGAATCCGATAAACCCGGCCGATCCTGTTATCAAAATCTTCATAACGGCTGCACCTTCCTCAACATCAAACGCATATAAAAACTTCCGTCATTCATATTGCGGCATATTATACCATAAAATAAATACGAAACGCCGGGAACGCCCACCGAAACCCGAACCGCAGCAATTGCGGTTGGGGCCAGCTTAAGGATAAGCCGCTGTCTCCAGAACCTTGACGGCGCGGAAGCCACCCCACACGAACGGATGCCAAGGACGGATGTTGCGCACCACCTTCACCACACGGTCGTGCCGGTCAAGGAACGTCGCATCGATGGGGAACGACATGAAGAAGGTATGGATGGCGTTGCAGTGGAGGATCAGCATCCCTTCTCCCGGCGGCAGATGTTTCGTGCCGATCAGCCCCTTGATGCGTGCGAACAGCGTTCGCGCGACCCGTGCCTTCACCCCGTTGATCTCCACACTCTCCATGGCGCTGTATTCACTGGGCGAAGAGCGCGACATAGCGCGCCACCAGCGAGGGACCCCAGAACATCCACACAAGCGTCGCAACGGCGATGAACGGTCCGTAGGGAACGGCGGTAAATCCGCCCAGCTTCGCACGTCCGCGAATGATGAGGGCCACCCCCACGACGGAACCGACGAGCGACGAGACGATCAGCACGAACAGCACCGCCGTCGGACCGAAGAACGCCCCGATCGCGCCCATGAGCTTGACATCCCCAAAGCCGAGCGCCTCCTTCCGGAAAAGCTTGGAGAACACCCAGCCCATCCCCCACAGGAAAAAGAAGCCGAACGCCAACCCGCCCGCGCTCCAGCAGAGGGCGTGAATCCAGGTCGTCTCCAGCTGAAGTTCCGGGATGAGCACCGAAGCCGGCACGCCCAGCAGCATGCCGCCGATCGTCACGCGGTCCGGCAGATAGAAATGCTCGAGATCGATGAACGACCCGAGGATCAGTCCGGCGAACACGAGCCAATACGTCGGCAGCATCCAGAAATTGAGGAGCGGATGCATCGCGGCGATCGGCGCGTCGCGGAACATCGCCGGCATCGCCCACTGGAGGTACGCCATCAGAAAGAGGATTCCGCCCAGCAGCTCCACGATCGTGTAGCGTATCGAGATCGGCTTGCGGCAGTTCGCGCACTTGCCGCCGAGCGCGAGGTAGGAGAGGATCGGGACGTTCTGGTACCAGCGGATCGGCGCGTTGCAGTTCGGGCAGTGCGAACCCGGGCGCACCACGCTCTCGTTGCGCGGCAGCCGCCAGATGCAGACGTTTAGGAAACTCGCGACGCAAGCGCCGAAAGCGAAGCTGAAGAACCCGAAGATGCAGAAGTAATACATGTCCATGGCGCGAAATTATACCACACAAGCGCGAAAAATGAGCCTGTTTATGTCAAGACTCTAAGAGCCTTTTGCATGATCGGCTGGGCGCGGGCGGCATCGTCGGGATGGACGATGATGCACATGCGCGTGCCCATGCCACTGTTGCCGTACTGGTGGAACGAATTGTCGAGAACTGTCTGCCGCACGGCGAAGCGGATGTTCGCGGACTCGAGCAGCGGCGCCAGTTCTGAGACCTCGGAGACCGAGGCGTCTGGCACAAGTATCACGCCCACGACAGGCGGCGATTCGTCCATCTCCGGTTCCAACGACGGCCGTTCGTCCACTTCCGGCTCCAGCGATGGGGTTGGGACATGTGGCCGCGACGGGGCACGGCCCTCCCCTGGCGGCCTGTCGAAGGCGTGCGTGAAGTCCGTACATTCGCCCGGATTGCGGGCTCTCCTGGTGATGATCCAAAGAATGGCCATGACGCCTGCGGCCACCGCCGCGACTATGGCGGCAAGCTGCAGTGTCGGATCGTTCGTCATGGTCCACTCACTCATGGCGCATATTATAGCACGTATCGCCCCTCATGTCGCCCCGCAACGGCAGATGGAGATATGGTATAATTCGTGGCAACTTATGAGAACATATTCCCATAGAGCCTGTGTCGGTGCCGGGGCGGAGACAAGATGCGCATAGGAAGTAAGATACCAAAGCCGTGGACGCTGAAGGCGGCGTTCCTGATCATTGACGGAGCGTGCCTTCTGGCTGTAGGTCTGTGGCTATATTCGCTTTTCCGGCTTCCTGTCTCCTGGGAACGACTTCTGGGGCTCTTCGTTATCTGCGGGCCTGTTGGCTTAAGTCTATCTTTGCGACAGGGTAAGTCGGCGATGCGGTTGATCTTCATTCCAGTCGGAATCATGTGCGCCATTGGGCTTTACGCCATGGTATGGACGTTTGAGTTCAACTTGACGGTATCCCTTGTAACGTTGCCATTTGTCGCCTTGCCTGT
>CACZCD010000035.1 GCA_902779565.1 uncultured bacterium
GATGGTTCCGAAACGTCTTACGCACGCCTTGAACCGGACTCAGCCTCTTCTCGCGCAGGGACAGCACCACCCACGCGACGAAACACGCCGCAGCGCCGGCGATGAGAAGCATCGTCCAGAGCCGCACCATCCGTCACCTCACGATGAACTTCATGCCGCCGTGGTCGCTCGCCACGAACACGATCTCGCCGGGCGCATCCACGCCGCGCCGCGTCACCTTCGCCATGTTCCAATCACGGCGGTAGAGCCATTGCGGATCGCCGCCAAGCGCCTCGCCGAATCTCAACGCGCCGTCGCACAGCACACGCGCAGAGCGCGCGCCCGAATCACCCGCCGCCGCGCGAAGCTCGATGCGGTGCAGGGCGTTGGTTGCGCTGACGGCTTCACGGAAGCGCCGACAGCCATTCACGTCCTCGATGAAGCAGTCGCCCGCGCGCCAGCCTATGGCAACATCCGTCTCGTTCGCCGAAAGGTCGCCGTCGCCGTCCGCATCGCGACCGAACGCCACCTGCACGCAATTCGACTCCGTGCCTGCAAAGTCAATCACCACCTCAAGTTCGCGCACGTCGGAAAGCAGCGCCGCGCACGGCACGTTGGTGCACACCTCCGTATCGGCGTACACCGGCTCCGGCAGCTGCGGCATCACCGCCCCGAACGCCGCCGCGCAAATGGCGATGCCCCAAAGCGCAAAGATTCTGGCATAGCTCATTTGACCTTAACTCCTTTCGATCCACCTTTTAAGTCATGGCACACCCTGCAGATGTGTACCCACTCAACTCAAATTGTGCGCAATTATAGCAGAACCCACCCTCATTCGCAACGGAGAATCTCAGGTCGCGCCCGCGCGCGAATCTCCACGTCAATTCGAATCGCCCCGGGCGGCGAGGACGGCCGCCACGCGGTCGGCGTCGGGTGTCGTGTCGCGCTTCGAGAGGAGGGAGCCGACGATCACGCCGGCGAGCGAAACCGCCACCGCCGGAATCGACGGTCCGCCGAAGGTCGCCCGGATCCACTCCGCGAACGGCGGCACGGCGACGATCGCCACGCCGAGCGCGGAGCCCGCCCCCACCGACGCGAGCGCACCCTGCCATGTGGCGCGCTTCCAGAAGCGTCCCGCCAGCATTGCGACGGCGGCGCCCGGCAGGAACGCACCCACGGCCTTCTGGATGTAGGCGATCATGTCGGTGACGAAGATCGTGATCGAAAACGCGATCGCCAGCGCCACCAGAAGCGCCAGGCGGCTCACGAGATTGTAGCGCGCCGGCGGAATCCGTCTCCCCGTCAGCGACGGATAGACGTCCGTGAGCAGGATCGTGATGCCGGAGATCGAGCTGGAGGCGCCGGAACTGACCGCCGCCGAAAGTCCGCAGATGAGGAACATCAGCCCGAACGCCGGCGCCATCACCTGCGTGGCCATGTACGGGAACGCCTGGTTGGCGTTGGCGAGCTGGTGACCGTTGTGCGTCATGATCGCGAAGCAGCTCATGCCGATGACGGCCGTGATCAGGCTCCAGCCGAACATCAGCGCGCCCTGCCCGAGAAAGGCGAATCGCGCGGTGCGGACGTTCTGCGCCGTGTAGATGCGCGTACGGTTGCCGGGGCAGCCGAGCACGCTCATGACCATCGCCACCACGAGCGAGAGACCGGCCATCGTCCCGTAGCTGCCGAGTCCGTAGAACCCCATCGCGCCCGGCTTGCCCGCCGCCGTGAAGACACGCCCGATCTCCCCGTAGCCACCCGCAAGCGGAATCGCCTTCCACGCAATGAGCGCGAAACCGAGGACGATCGCACAGAACTGCAGGACGTCCGCCTTGACGACCGCCACGTACCCGCCGATGAAGACGTAGGCGCCGAACGCGGCGGCCGTGATGAGCTTGCACCAGATCGGGTCGATGCCGAAGACGAACGACAGGTAGGTCGCGCCGCCGATGATGTGGTTGCCGAGCCAGATGACCTCGGCCGCGAACATCGTGAAGCCCATGATCTGCCGGACGATCCGTTTACCGCCGTAGTAGTACTGCGCCTCCTCGCTCATGGTGATGAAGCCCTTCTCCCGCGCCCCCGCAAAGGTGGAGAGCAGGAGGAGACCGATGGCCGAACCGGTGCCGAAAAGCGCGCCGCCCCAGGCATGGCTGAAACCGTCGCTGATCGCGCCAATCGTGGAACCCGTTCCGATGATCGTGGCCCCGAGCGTGCAGAAGATCAGAAACACGTTCATGTCGCGCCCGCCGGTGACGAACTTCTCGCCGTCATGGCGCCCGCGGCTGCCGAAATACCCTACGCCGATGACGAGCGCCATCCAGGCCGCAATGCCAGCGATGAACCACGGAATCAAGGACGAATCTACGACAAATGGGGTCATATTAGTTTAGAGTTTAGAGTTTCCAGTTTAGAGTTGGAGTTTCGAGTTGGAGTTGGAGTTTCGGGTTCCGGGTTTCGGGTTCAGTTTCTTTGACTACACGATCTACACGTTCTACACGGCTAAATCAAATCCTCAACCCTCAAGCAAACACAACACTGAGCGCTTCACGCAATTTCGGGACGGCATTCGCGCCCGCCGCCTTCATCTCATCCATGCCGCAAAGATATTCCATGCACGCCTCGGCATCTTCTTCACCGAAGGAGAAGCCAAGATCGCCCATCGACGCCGCAAGGCCCCAGCCACGCAGACGCGCGGCGAAACGCTCCGCGTCCGGAATGCGCCCGTAATAGGCGAGCTGCAGGACGAGCCCCACCGCCACGAGTTCACCATGCGTATAGCGCACAGCCTTCTCGGTGTACCGCGAACGGGCAAAGAAGTAGAACCCATGCGCCAGCGCGGTCTGGCGCGCGCCGCCGGAGATGCCCGAGACGACGCCCGCGCCGACGATGGACGAGAAGATGACATCCTTCAGCGTCTGCGTCGGTTCGCCCCCTCGAAGATCCGCCACGGCCGTGTCGAGCTTCCGGTCGAGATCGTCGTAGATGTAGTCCGAGATGAGCGAGGCGATGCCAACGGCCACGGGATTGCCCACGTTGCCGGGCAGCGAGTTCCAGAACTCGATCTCGATCTTCTTCGCCATCGCATCGCACGCGCCCGCCACCAGAAGGCGCGAGGGCTGCTGCGAGAGGATCGTGAGATCCAGGAGCGCAGCGGCGATCTCGCGACGGAAGAAGGTCGTGGAGACGTACCTCCCTTCCCGTGTGTAGCACGGAGCGATCGGCGTGAAGGCACAGCAGGTCGCTGAGCTGGTGGGCATCGTGACGATCGGCGCGCCGGCGATGTCCGCCAGACACTTCGAGAAATCGATGACCACGCCCCCGCCGCAGCCGAGCACCACGTCGATGCCGTCCACCGCCCCCGCCTGCGCCAACTCGAGCGCCGCCTCGCGGCAGCAGAAGCCGTTGTACTTCAGCACCTTCGGTTCTACGCCGGCCGACCGCAGAGAGGCCGCCACCTTTTCGTACGCAAGGCCGTAGGTCGTGTCGTTGCAGACAAAAAGCGGATGACGCCCAAATCGAAGCACCTCTTCGGCGCACCGCTCCAGAAGATGCTCCTCCATGCGGAAGCGTCCGCACCCGAACTTGAACGCCATATCCGGCCCTATTGGGAACTCGTAGCCTTTCACTTCAACCTCCATTTAGAATACCACCATCGTTGTCTATCGCAATCGGTTTTATGCCATGAATTATACCATAGTTAGCCACTCGGCTATTGCCCAAGATATTCCTTCAGGATGTCCACCACACAGGGCGCACCATTCTTCAACCCGGCCGAGAACTCAAAAGCCGTCGTTCCGTCCAGCGTCGGCAGCGGTGTCGCAAGTTCGCCCTCCTTGACAGTGCTACCATCCTTGAGCGTCTCGATGCACCACTTCCTTCCGTCGCGGCAGACAAGGCGTTGACCCGCCCTAATCTCGGCATCGAACGCACAGATGGTCTCCTTCTGCCCGAAGGATCTCTTGAATGAGAACGTCGGTTTCGTTGCCGAACCATAGATCTCAAGCGAAAGCGAGGCCGTCTCGCCAGGACGCACCGGAATCGTTTTCGGCGGCACAAGCCCCTTCTCCGGCGCGTACTCAAACGGCATCAGCCCCTCGTAGCGCATCGTGGCCTTCATCGCAGGCGTCAGCTTGTCCACGAACGCCTTGCGCGTGCGCCCGAGCGCAAACATCGTCACCTCGGCGCGCCCGTTTCCGTCGCAACCGAACGCCACCGCGTTTCGGCCGCCCTTCAGCGTCGGTCTCGTCGCCGCGGCCGTACGCGCAAGCGCTTCACCCTTCGCGGAGTAGTGCGTCCAGAATCCTCCGTCAAGTTCGGCGTATTCACCCGCGTTCATCCGGAACGGCACCGCAAACCGCTCGCCATTCACCGCCACCGAGGCGTTCTCCAGCGTGTTCGGCACCATCGTGAGCGCGCGCACTTCGCCCACCTCGACCGTCGCCTTGCCGCCCTTCGGTATGTCGTTCAGGTAAGCCGAGAACGTACCAAGATGCGTCGGATCCACCATCGTGCGGTAGATGGCCGCATATCCCCCATACGGCCAGATGTAGTTGCAGAACTCTCTGGCATCACGCTCGCGCAGCAGCACCGTCACATATCGCCATCCGGTGAAATCAAGCCGCATGTAGTGGTCGGAGATGCCGATGTGGAACGCCGCCGGCGTCCGGAACTGCAGGTTGAGCAGGGCACCCGACCCGTCGCCCTTCACCCACATGCCGAACGCGATGCGCCCCTTGCCGAGATCGACGCCGTTGAACCCGTAGGACTTCTCCGCACGCGCCCACGCGCCCTTCTTCACCGCCGCAGAATTTTCCGCCGTCAGACGAAACGCCTTGCCGTGCTCGGTCGTCACGTCTCCGTTGAACTCAACCTTCACACCGCTCGCGGCGCCGGGCTTCATCTCCTTGAAGTCTTCGCCCTTCAGCAGCGTCAAGTCGTTCTCGTCGCCCGCCCCATACAGCGCCTCAACCCGCAACGCGGCGGAACGCGGACCATGACCTTCGTCGGTCGCCACCACCCATTCCCGCGCCCATGGCGAACCGGCCCTGTGCACGAACTCCTCCACGTCCGTCAGCTCCCACACCCCCTTCTCGTTCTGCCGGAGCCGTGCCTCGCTTCTGGGCTTCGCGAGATAGGCCTGCGCCTCCGCCGTGAACGCACGACCAAGTCGCGCCCATTCGTACCATCCCAGCACCGTCAGCTGGCGCCGCTCACCCGTCACGCACCAGCGCGGCGATACGCCCTGGATCGACATGGCCGCATCGTGCCCTGCGTTCTTCCCGGCGAAATACTCCATCTCGTCCAGCATGTGCCCACGCGCCTGCGGCACATCGGTGCGCGGCCGCCACCAGCCCATCTGCGGTTCAAGGAAATTCGCGTTGCGGCCCCCGTCGATCGCCCACGTGATGTGCCAGTCGTGGAAGCGCTTAACGCCGTACGTCCCATGGTCGACCGTCGCCATGCGCGTCTGGAACCACCAGTTGTTCGCCCCTTGGCAGCTGGCCTCGATGGACGGCGAATGGCCGTTGTTCGCCTTGAGCCGCGAATAGATCTTATGCCGCAGGGCGTCGATCCCGTAGCGCGTGCCCATGCCCTCGGAGCCGTCGAAGTACAGCTCGTCGAGGTTGCAGGTGTTGTACACCTCCGCAAGACGGTCGGCAAGCTCGTCGGCGAGCGTGGAGTCCGGTTTCGGATAGAACGCGATGTAGCGCTGGTGCAGGTAGTCCACCTTCGTGCCCTTCGGATACGGACCACCGCGTTTCGTGCCGAATGCCCCGCGCTTGATTCCGGTGAACGCATACGGCGCCCCGTCGCGCCGGATGCCGCTGTACTGGATCAGTTCGCCGCCGATCCGCATCACGTTCCCGTTCGAAGAATAGGTGAACACGTTCACGTGCCTGTCAATAGGCGTCTCCTCCACCAGCATCTCCGTCGCCTTGTCGTCGAGCGGCGCGGCGAGCGTGTACGTGGCGTCCGCCACGAGATCCTCGCGGCAGACCGGCGATATCCAGCTGTCGCGCGGGTTGATGCACGCCGTGAGCGTGTGCATGCCCACATGGAGCCCCGCCGCATGCACCTTCGCCGCGCACGCCTTCATCTCGTCAAGACCGCCGGGGAACGCCCGTCTGTTAACAGGATTGTGCCCCAAACAGTCCGTCCAGCTCGAATTGAAATGCAGGTTCGCGAATCCCGCTCGCTTCACGAATTCGATCCAGCTCTCCACGTCGCCGTTGCGGATTGTCGCGAACACGTAGCTCCACCGCGACACCTCGCTCCCCATCGCCCACGCGCCGCCGGCGTCGCTGCGCGGAACCCCCGCTGCCACCGTCATCGCCTTCAGCTGCTCGCGGAATCCGTCCCTCGGCCCCGCCGACAGAAGGACCCGGCGCCCGACGACCCCGAAGCCCGACTCGACCTCCACGTGCAGCGAGCCGATCGCGCGCGGGCACCCCTTAATGTCGCCGGACCGCACGCACACCGCGCTCTGCTCGTCGCTCCAGGCGTTCGCGAAATCGCCGTGCCACCTCCGACACGCCGGCTGAAGCCGGCAGAACGAGATTCGCTGAAAATCCTTCAATGTACACTTCTCCACGGTGAACGTCCAACCTCCCCTGAAAGGCGTCACCGAAAGCTCCACTTCGCCGGCCTTGCCGAACAGGAACGCGAACCGTTCCTCCCCGCGCCTCGCGATCTGCCGCGCCGCCAGACGTACCCCGTTGGAGAGGACGGCGTCCACGAACGCCACCGCATTGGTCACGAGCTCGCGCCCCGTGGAATTCTCCTTCAGCGACATCACGCGCCCAAGCGTATCGAACGTCAGCGTCGCCACGTCGCCTTTCACCGTCGCATACTTTAGTCCCCCCTGATCGACCACCTCCGTCTTCGGGATTCCGCCCGTGCCATCATCCTGATACCCCTCGATCTCGTCATAGCGCGAATCCCCGGCCATCGACGCGATCTCCTCTGCGGCCAGCGCGCCCTTCCACACACGGAAATCATCGATGAAACCGCCGAACGAATCGGAACCCCATCCGCCAAGCTGGACCGATCCGCCGACCACGAACGGATGGTCCCATCGCCCCTGCGAGACTTCCTTGCCGTTCGCATACACCGTGATCGTGGGCCGCTTGAACACGAACGCCACCGAAGACCACTTCCCCTCGGGAATGTCCTTGAAGGCCACCCAGCCTCCCTCCGGACCGTTTCCGCCGGCACGAAGACGCACCCGCACGGACTTGCCGCCCGCGCAGAAGAACATCATCCCCCCTTGTCTGCTCCAGCCGACGCTTGTCATCAGGTTGGGATACTTCCCGCTCCCCGCCCCTTCCTTGCGGAACCGCAGGAACACCGTACAGGCCTCGGCGCCATCGATCGGCTCAAGCCCGCGAACCATCGCCGAGGCTCCGTTCGCACCGGTCGCAAGCGCACCGCCAAACGCCCCCTTCGCCCATTTGGCGGACGGCGTAAGTTCCGCCGTCGCCCCACACACGGAATCCTCCGCATACGCGCCGGCACACTCCTCGAACCCGAACGCCGCCAGCGGATCCGCCGCATGCGCACCAAAAACCGCAGCGCTCACGACAGCCGCCGCAAGCAGCTCCACACGACAGACCTTTATTTTCATGATGCTCCCACCTCCGTGTTTTCTCAACCGTGAATGCGCGAGAGCGCCCGAACTACCACTTGACCACGCCGTCCGCCGTGATCTCCACCTCGCGGAAGAAGTCGATCAGGTAGCTCCTCGGGCAGTGGCCGTAGGGATAGCCGGCGACGACCGGGCAGTTGAGCGTCTTCGCATAGGCGGGGATGAACTCGTCGAGAATCTTGCGATCCTCGCCCTTCTGCTGGAAGTTGGAGAAGACCACTGCGGCGGCGTCCTTCAGGTAGCCGGTATCGCGCAGCTCAACCATCCAACGCTTCACGTCCTCGATCGGATAGCGCGCCGTGCATTCGATGAACACCACCCGTCCCGCCGCAGACGGCGCAAGCTTCGTGGTGGTGACGAGCCTGTGCAGACGCTCGAGGTGTCCGCCCATCGGGAGCCCCTTCGCGGTTCCCTCCTTGAGCACCTTCACCTTCAAGGGCTTGAGCGGAGCACCGTCAAGCATCTTCCGGAACCACTTCATCGAATCCTTGGTCCAGCTGTCGAAGGCGGAGAGCATCGGCCCGGAGTACGGATGCCCCGCCTTCTGCGAAAGCATCGTGTTGAGGATCAGCGTGATGTCGCTGAAGCCGATCACCCGCATCTCGCGCGTGCGCAGCTTCGCCCAGTCAAGCTTGCCGATCACGTCGATCGCGCCGGAGCCTCCGCGCGCCATGAACAGGATGTCCACCTCGGGATCGAGCCACATCTTCTCGAAGTCCTTCACGCGGTCCTCCACGGCCGCCTGTTCCTTCACGCGGACGAAGTCGCCCACCTTCACCTTGTAACCGGCCTCTTCGAGCATCTTCACGCCCTTCTCGAGCACCGACCGCGAAAGCACGGAGGACGGCATCACGATGCCCACCGTCTTCACGTTCTCCGGGAAGAGCCCCTTCACCGAGTGCCACTTGTTGGTTGACTTGTTCGCGCCCATCGCCGAGCAGCAAAGCACCGCCGCGCAGACGAATCCGATTGTTTTCATGTTCATTTTCTGAATCTCCTTTTATTGTCTATAAGTTGGTAGTTGGTTGAGGCACTTGGTGCCTGGTGCGGAGCTCGCGCACCAAGCACCAGGCACCTTGCACCAAGCTCTAAGCTCTTCACCTTGCACCTTCCCACCTTTCCACTTCATTTCTTCCTTGCCTCGATACGGAACCCGTCGAAGCGGATCTTGCCGTGCGCCGCCCGCTGAAGGAAGAGGTTGAACGGCTCTGCGGCCGGTGCCGGCCGCGGAAACTCCACCACATACCGGCGGGACGATTTGCCCGGTGGCGTGTAGATGTAACCCTGATGCGCATAGATGACGGACTTGTCGGTGCGCAGCTTGAACGAGGCCGCCACGCCTTCCGGCAGGTCGAGCGTCACGTCGATCGTCATGCGGCAGGGGGTCCCCGGCGGCACATCCAGCGCCTCAGGCGGCACCTTGAACCATGTGTTGCCCCTGAAGGCACGGAACGCTCCCGGCTTTGCCGGGGCGGGGATGCCGGCGTACAGCGTCTGCCAGGACTCCGTCTCCCCGATCTCCAGCTCGCGCACCAACGGCGCGCCATGCGTGCCAAAGAAATCGACCGGCGTCACCACGAGACGCACCATCTCGCCAGCATCGAAGTACCCCGAAACGAACTGCAGGGTGAACGACTTGCTGCGCTTGGCTTCCGGGCGGATGTAATCCGCCTCAACCGACTTGACCGAACGCGTCTCCCAGCCGTCACCGACCTTCTTCTCCACCGCGACCTGATAGTGGCCGATGCCGGGGGTGGATGCGGCCGGCCATGTCACGGAGACGGCGCGGAGCGGCTTGCCGAGGCGACGAACGTCAAGCGACGCGCCAGCGGCGAACGCGGGCGTCGGCGCCGTCTTGCGCCGGGTTTCCGGACGGTAGGGGGCTGTCGCGGGATCGAACGGGAAGTCGAGCGACCACGGATGCGCGGGGTCAAGTTCCTGCCCCTTCTCGATCTCGTACCGGTGAATCACGGCGCGCGACGGCGAAAGCTCCATCACCGCCACATGCCAGTCGCCGCCGCCGGAGCAGGCGGGATTCTTGATCGTGCCGAAGTTGACCGCCGTAAAGCCCCCCTGCCAGATCTTGCCTTCGTGTGCGAGCGAACCGTGCACATGGCCCGTAAACGCAACGACCTCCGGATGCGAATCGAAGATGCGGCGCGTCCGATGGTCGCCGCCGTTCACCGAGCGGTACACCGTGTTCGCGGGCGGCACGTGGTCCAGCACGAACAGCGGCCGCCCCGGATGGGCCTTGCACGCCGCATCGATCTCGCGCGCCATGCGCGCGTAGTTCTTGTCCTGCGGGTACACGAGGAACGTATATCCGCACACCTCGAAACTGTAGTAGCGATCATGGGAGATCTTCAGCATCTGCCGCACGGCCTCATAGATCTTGGCGTGCTCTTTGTCGCCCGGAATCTTCTTCGCCTTCATGTGGTCGTGCGTCGCAAAGAGATAGATCTCCGGCGGCAGGCCTTCGGGATAGACCTTCTCGCGAATCTCCACGTACTTCTTGTACCACGCCGGGTTGTGCCATTCGCAGATGTCGCCAAGGTTGAAGACCATGTCCACGTGGTGGGACTTGAAAAGCCGGTAGCTCTGCTCAAGCCGGAGGGCCGTCTCGTTGAGCTTGTAGCCGAGGTGCGTATCGGTGAAGATGCCGATGCGCTTCGTTTCGCCCTCGCCGCCCCAGGCCGCCGCCACAAGCGTGGCGACGGAATTGGCCATGAACGCCCTTCTGCTCAGTTTCATGCGTCTATCCTCTTACCGAATCGTGAACATGAGTCCAAGGATGAGCTTCGCCTGCACCGAGACGGTCCCATCGCCGTTATCCACGGTGTGCACCCGATAGTTCTCCGGGAGTGCCCCCGGCGCCGCCGTGAACGAGCCGACGGTCGCAAAGGTGGTCCAGTCGTCCTTCGCGCTTGCGTACAGATCCCCCGCGAGCGCCACCTTCGAACCCTCCTCGATCACGAGGTTCCCGCCACCGACAATCGGATCGGCGAACGAGACCGTATAGCCATCCGTCTTCACCGTGAGCGTCGCACCGTCTGCGATTTCAAGCGCGCGCTCCGCCGCCGTGGTGGTCGTCGCCACGCCCGCCTCCGGCCCATACGTCCAGTTCGCCGCCGCCGAGAGGATCGCGCTGTTCGTGACCGCGATCTTGATGTAGTTGTCCGGCGCATCCGCCGTCACTGTCGTCCACGACTTCGGCTTTATCGTCACGCCGCCGCCGAAAATGATCGACGAAGATCCGAAGGTGTGCGACTGCACTGAAGCAAAATGGACCGTGCCCGTTCCGTAGTACCGCTGAACCCTCGATGAGAAGTACGGACACTGGAAATCGATGTCGCCATTGACGAGCGCCGTGTTCACCGTGGTATAGTGACCGTGCACCGATCCAGTTCCGGCCTTGAACACCATCTTGCCGCCGCCATCCACGACGTAACGCGTAGAAGACGTGCAGAGGTTGGTTTTCTGCAATGTCGCGACAATCTCGCCCCCATTGAGGACATGTACCTTGGTCGAACGCCCGCTGCCCGATTTCGATTTCATCAAGACGCCACTACCGCATGTAAGTTTCCCGCCCACGCGTATCTCTCCGCTGGGGCGGAAGAACCCCGATATCGTTGTCGTCCCGTTGAGCGCGATATAGCTGTCCCGGGAATCCACAACGGACAGCGCATTTTGCGTCTGAACATCCGAATCGATAATGACGGGGAACGATGAAAACGAATAGATCGGCGATGAATCCTTATTCTCGTATCCATTTGAACCAAAGTAGAGCTTCCCACCCGATATGCGCAAAGGGCCGCAACTGGATAGAAAGGCCATGCGCGGCAAGTAGGTAGTTCCGGAGATGGTATTGGTAACGTCCATATTGCGCGTGCCACCAAAGTAGGCCGACTTAGATACACCAGACGTGACCCTACTTGATGAATACGGCACGACGCCGCTGGTCCAGTTTCTGGCCTCGTTCCAGTCTCCGTTCACAGCTCCCGTCCAGATATTGCTGGAGCCAGTCTCTCCGTGTATCGGTTGTACGCCGTTGGCAAGATAGACGCAATGCGCCCCCGAACGGATCGAGTAATCTGCGGCGCCTTCACCGATCAACGTCGTTCGTGCGGCGAGCGCAGCAGCGGTTTCGTCATCCGGCGCGGACAGAACCGAATACACGGCGTTCGGCAGATCCGCATTGACCTGCACGGATATCGAGGCAGTCGGGTCGATTGTCGCATTCGCAACATCGAGTGCGCCCATGTTGCCTTTGAGGTTGAGCGTCGAACCGGCTCCCAGCTTGAAATCGTTGACGACAAGCGCCTCACTGTTATTGACGTACGTCAACGAGGCCCCGTCATCCACCGTCAGGCGCGGCAGGATGGTTGGAACAGTAGGAAACACCATCGTGAGGCCGCCACGCCCCGTAACAGTGAAGGCCGTATCAAGAATGGTGGAAATCTTTGATACGGTTGGGTAACGCGGCGTAACGCCGTCAAAGCAGTCGGTCGTGTCAAACACCACATCTCCACCCAAGTTGAGAGAAAAGGTCTTGTCATATATCGTCCAGTCGCCAAAGGCACCGAATGTGATGCCGTTCAAGGCGGAGAGAGAGCAACCGTTCACGGTAGGATATATGTATGTTCCGATGTTCAGGCGAGGGAGGGCAAGCGTCACGCTCTTTGATGCGTCGATGACAAGCCGACTTGCGTCAAGGCGGTTCCCGGAAACCGTCACCGAGTTCGTGAAGCGCATCGCAGACCCAGTCCCGTTCGTTGCCTGAACATGGTTGAATGCGATGGTTTCGCCATCCTCCTTGGCGGGGATGATCGCATTAGCGTTATTGTAGTTGCTGATGAACACGGCATCGCCGGAACCAAGCAACCGCTTGTCATTGACCGTTGAATTGGCATTGACCGTGAGTATGCCATTGGTGAAGATAAACGTTCCGCTTTGGGGTATGGAAGGCATTGAAGACGTCGTGATGGTGCCGCCCCCGATTTCCAGTGTCGAACCATTGGCGAATGACATAGAACTGGCATTCACGTTTCCGCCGAAAATGCGGATTGCCGTATTTGCCACAGTTCCCTGCAACCCGCCGTTCACGGTACCGCCATTGATGATATGCGACGCGCCGGAATACTGCGCGATGAGATCCCCTTTGATCGTGCAGCCATCCTCGAAGTACGCTTTGGCGTTGTTGTGCCAGGCGTAGAGGTTTCCGCTAAGCTTGATATTCGCGCCTGAGGCAAATATCGCCTTGCCGTTATCGACGGCGAAATGGTTCTTGAAGACAATCTTTACATCGCGGAATGTTACAGTGCGGTTCCCGTTTAACTGCGGACGCGAACCCGAACTGTTGCTCGTAGAAGTGACCGTGAGGATGCCGGAACCCGTAAACGTGAGGGAATTATACGCCGATGATTTCGGTGAATTAACGATAAAGCTGTAAATCGTGGTGTCAACGTCAATGTTGACCGTATCTTTAGCGGTTGGAGCGAAATACACGAAATCATCCGTCGCGCGGTAATCCACGCCATCAATCGTGTTGGTGACGCCGCCAGGGCATCGCGTGGCAGGCGTGGTTCCATTCTCATCCATGGACCAGCTGGAGACATTACTCCAGTTGCCGCTCCCGCCTGTCCAGTAGAAAGTCTCTTGCGCCAATCCCGCCGTCGCAAGGCCCATGCAGATCGCAGAGAGCACGATTCTCTTGATGTCCATTATCTGTATCCTTTCTTCCGTTGGTGTTCTCTATGTTGTGAAATCGTCAGCTGCTTGTTGGAGAAACCATTTTATGTCGTGAATTATACCATAGTCCTTCGCTTCTGGCGGAGGCGGCCGGCGTGTGGACCCTCCTTATGCCGTCAAGGCGCCGTGATCATTTCGCGGGGCGCTTTGGGGGAAAAAGACTGTCGAATTCATCCTTGTACCACCAACGCATGTCGGGGCTCCACGTCACGGGCTTCATCGTCTTCGAGATGGCGAATTCCTCGAGGACGCCGCCGGGAACGGCATCGCCTCTGAACGTCGTGTAAACCTCGGCGAACGCGACGGGCGTCGGCGCGGTCTCGCCGTGCTTCGCGAGGCGGATCCGCTTTTTCTTCGCGATGCGATCGCCATGCTGGCACGCCCACTTGCAGCAGAGCGCACACGCCTCATCGATCTGTTCGGAAACGTCCACGTAATAGCAGTGGCAGTTGAAATTATATCCCTCGCCCGGCGGCTCCTCATAGAAATAAAGTTCCGTGGGAGCGGTCTTCATCGCCTTGCAGACCGCGTGCATCGTCGCCGCCGCGCACTAGACATGGTCGGGATGCCCGTCGATGGGCCAGTTCACGAACACCGCTTTCGGTTTCCGCTCAACGATCAGCTTCTCGATCTCCGCCGTCACCTGCGGCTCGGCGTGGGCCATGCCGTTATGGTTGATCTGCGAAAGGAAGATCGGTTCGCAGCCGAACGCCTTGCACACCTCGCGTTCCTCGGCGATCCGTTTCACCGCCGTCGTCCCGTCCGCATAACCTTTCGGTCCGCATCCGTTCTCTCCGCGCGTGAAGTCGATCACCTGGATATCGTACTTTCCCCGCATCCGGAGCATCAGCCCCAGACAGTTCTCAATGTCGTCCGGATGGCACCCAACGAAGAACACCGTGTCCTTCGCCTCCAGCGAAAGTGCCCCGAGCGCAACCGCGGCAAATGCCGCAACCAGATGTTTTGTCGTCATGACTTCTCCACTCCGTTAAGGTTTTCTCTGCCGAACAGGCCTCATCTCACACAATCTGTTTTAGGACATGAATTATACCACAGTCCCCTACTTTTGGCGGAGCGGGAAGAATCTGATGCGCGAAATATGGTATCATTCGCACCTGTCGAAAAGGAGAAGACATGGGAAGGTTTGAGGGAAAAGTCGTCTTGGTGACAGGCGGGAACCGCAACACGGGACTCGACCTGGTGGAGCGGTTCGCCCGTGAAGGGGCGAAGGTTTTCATGTGCGGGTCGAGCGCGGCCTCCACCGCCAAGGGCGCGGACGCACTGAAGGCGCGCGGACTCGAAGGCATTGTCGCGCAGCCCTGCGACATTTCGGATCCCGCACAGGTCACGGCGCTCTTCGATACGATTGCGCGGGAATCCGGGCGATTAGACATCCTCGTCAACAACGCCGCGAACCAGGGCATCGGACATGGCGGTCCGCTCGAGATGGAGGCCGACCGATTCTGGGATGTTCTCAAGACGAACGTGGTGGGCGGCTTCCGCGTGACGCAGATGGCGTGCAATCGTTTCTTCATGAAACAGGAATCGCGGGGCGTGGTGGTGTTCCTCTCGTCGAACACGGCTCAGCGCGCCATCCGCAAACGCACCGCCTACTGCACCTCGAAGGGCGCCATCAATTCAATGGTGCGCGCGCTCGCGCTCGACCTCGCCCCGCTCGGCATCCGCGTGAACGCCTGCGCGCCCGGCTACATCCACACGGAGCGGTGGAACACGCTCGACCCCAAGCTCGCCGCGCGCCGCCGCCTCAACTGCCCCCTGCGCAAGGAAGCCGCCGGCGCGGACATCGCGGGCGTCGTCGCGTTTCTGGCCTCGGATGACGCCGCCAACATGACCGGCGAAATCGTCACCTGCGATGCCGGCTGTTCCTGCCAGCACATGCCAGAGGATGTGGATGTGTGAGTTAGTGGTTAGTGATTAGTGGTTAGTGGCTAGTTTAGAGTTTCGAGTTTAGTAGCGAAGTGTCAAAGAAGTGATGGGGACAAACAAGGCATATAAATGGCTGTTGATCGCGATGCTCAGCGGCGCGTTCTTCTTCCATCAGGCGGACCGCGCGCTGTTCGGCCTTCTCACGATTCCCATTCAAGAGGAACTGAAGCTCACGGACGTGCAGATCGGCTGGATCAACACCACGCTCTCCTGGACGCTGGCGGCGATGACGGTTGTCGCGGGATTCCTCGGCGACCGCTTCTCGCGCAAGTGGATCATCACCCTTTCGCTGATCGCATGGTCGCTGATGACCGTCTGCATGGGCTTCATCGGCGGCTTCGTGGGCGCACTCTTCTTCCGCTCCATCGCCACGGGCGTGGGCGAAAGCTTCTATGCGCCCAGCGCCTACGCGCTCATCGCGGTGCATCACAAGGAAACGCGCTCGGTCGCGCTCTCCATCCATCAGGCCGCGCTTTACATAGGGCTGATGGTTTCAGGGCTGATCGTCGCCTGGATGCTGGGGTTCTTGGGAACGTGGCGCAACGTCTTTATCGCGTTCGGTGTGGCGGGGTGCGCCCTCGGCCTCTCTTTTATCTGGCTCCTGAAGGATGCCAAGGAACGGGGAACGGGGAATGGGGAACGGAAACTCACCCAATCCCCCAATCCTCCAATCCCCCAATCCTCCAATTGCTCAATCCTCCAATCCCTCCGCGCCTACTTCTGCAACCCCTCCGCCCTCTGCGCAACGGCGGGATTCGTCGCCATCGTCTTCGTGAACAATGCCTATCTGTTCTGGGCGCCGAAGTTCGCCGCCGAGAAATTTGCCATCGGCGTGGGCGAAGCGGGGAAAGGCGTCATGCTTTGGCACCATCTCTTCGCGTTCGGGGCAATCCTTCTGGGCGGCGTGGTGACGGACCGGCTCGTCGGCCGCTTCCCGCGCTTCCGTCTCGGCTTCCAGATCCTCGCGCTGCTGTGCGGCGCACCGATGCTGCTCGGGATCGGACTCGCCCCCTCGTTCACCACCCTTCTCGTGGCAGCGAGCGCCTACGGTATCTTCCGCGGATTCTTCGAGGTCAACACGCACGCGTCGCTCTTTGACGTTGTGCCGCCCGCCTACCGTTCAACGGCGGTGGGGCTGCTCAACATGATCGCGTTCTTTTTCGGCGGGCTTTCGGGCGTGGCGATGGGTGCCCTTTCGCACCGCTGGGGCGTGCGCGGTTTTGAGTTCGGCTTCGGCGTGATGGCAGGGACCTACGTAATCGGGGCTTTGCTGATGACCTTCAGCTTCTTCTTCACCTTCAACCGAAACCGGGTTATCGAATCCCCCACCACCCACTAGCCACTAACCACTAATCACTAACCACTAGCCACTAAAATGAAGATCACCTCCATAAAAACCTTTGTCATCGACTGCTACCGCACGAACTGGGTGTTCGTGAAGGTGCTCACCGATGAAGGACTCTCCGGCATCGGCGAGGGCACGCTCGAATACAAGGAGAACGCGCTCGTCGGCGCCATCGCCGATCTGGAACATGCCCTCATCGGGAAGGATCCCTTCGATACGGAGTGGATCTTCCACCAGAACTACCGCGATGCGTACTGGCGCGGCGGCGCCGTGCTCATGAGTGCCCTTTCCGCCATCGACATGGCGCTTTGGGACATCAAAGGCAAGGCGCTCAATCTCCCCGTGTGGAAACTGCTCGGCGGCAAGTGCCGCGAAGGCGTCCCCTGCTACGCCAACTGCTGGTTTGCGGGCGCGAAGGAACCCGAGGAGTTCGCCGCCAAGGCAACGGCGGCCGTGGAGGCGGGTTTCAAGGGACTCAAGTGGGATCCGTTCGGCAAGAGCTACCGCCAGCTGCCGCCGGAAGATTTCAAGAAGGCGATGAAGTGCGTCGCAGCCGTCAAGGCGGCGACCGAGGGACGGGCGGAGATCCTCATCGAATGCCACGGACGCTTCGACGAGCCGACCGCGCTCCGCGTCTGCACCGCGCTGGAGGAGTTTTCGCCCTACTGGGTGGAGGAGCCCGTCATCCCCGACACGATGCGCGCGCTGGCCGATGTCCGCGCCCGCGTCCGCGTGCCAATTGCCTGCGGCGAACGGCTGTACACCACACAGCAGATCCTCGACGCCATCGAGCTGCGCGCCTGCGACTATCTCCAGCCCGATTCGTCCCATGCAGGCGGTCTCACGGGAATGAAGCAGATCGCGGCAATCTGCGACGCACACCACATCCCCTTCTGCGCCCATAATCCAAGCGGCCCCGTGGCGAACGCCGTCACGCTCGCGCTCGGCGTCTCCACGCCCGGCTACTGCATCCACGAAACACTCTTCGATGACGTGCCGTGGCGGAAGGACGTGATCGACGAGGACGTCCGGTTCATGGATGGTCTCATGTATCCCTCGAACCGTCCGGGGCTCGGCATCGAACTGAACGAAGAGGCCGCCGCCCAGCATCCCAAGGCCGACCACTGGCTCCGTCACTACGAAGGCACGCTCACCAACGTCCGTCCGCCAGACAGCGTGAAGTATTACCGGTGAACAACATGTTGATCTATCTCGGCAGCTACACGGACGAAGCCCATCCGAACGGTCTAAAGGTGCTGAACCTTGATCCCGCGACAGGGCTCCTATCCGTCCTGTCGGAGATTCCCGTCTCGGGCGCGCTCTATCAGGCGCTTTCGCCCGATGGCCGCTACCTCTACTCCTGCACGGGTAATGGACTCGCCTCCTTCCGTATCGCGGGCGAAACATTGACGCCCCTCGATGCCCTCAATCTCAACGCAAAAAGTGTCTGCCACGTCGCGGCGATGCCCGACGGCGAACGCGTCCTCTTTGCTGAGTATCTCGGCGGGTTCGGCGGATCCGTCCAAGTCAAGGAAGGACGCTTCGGTTCAGTTACGAAGCATCAGCACACAGGGAGCGGACCCAACCTGCCGCGCCAAAGCACAGCGCATTGTCACCAGGCCTGCCTCCTTCCCAACGGCGGCTACGTCCTCGTCGATCTGGGGCTTGATGAACTGGTCTCCTATCCCCCTCACCCCTCACCCCTCACCTCTACACGCTCTACACGTTCTACACGGCTAAAAACTCTCACCCCTCCACGCGTATTCAAGATGTCACCCGCCGGGGCGGGACCACGGCATCTTCTCTTCCATCCGAATGGACACCTCGCGTTCCTCGTCTCGGAACTGGGCAATCTTATCTCGACACTGCGGTGGGACGCTGAAACGGGATTCCGTCTTCTCGACACGCTATCCACCTTGCCGCCGGGCGACACAGGGCGCGGGCCGAACGGAGACCTTGCCGCCGCAATCCGCCTGACGCCCGACCTTAAGCAAATTGTCATCTCGAACCGCGGCGAGAACTCGCTTGTTTCCTTTGATTTCGATGAAACGACCGGCCGCCTTACGTTCAAGGGACGCACGCTCCTTCCCGGCAGCTGGCCCCGCGACTTCATCTTCGTGACGGAAACGCTCGCCCTCGCCGCGATGGAACGCTCAGGAGAGGTGCACACACTCCGCTACGAGACCACCACCGGAAAGTTTGAGGTCCTCTCAACCCTCGACAACCTCTTCCGCCCCGTCGCCCTCACGGTCGGCCCCTAAGGGTCTGTCCCCACCGTTTCCGTCCAACACCCCTGTCTCACCGCCGGGGAGGTCAATCCCCTCCCATAGAAAGCGCGTCTCATCGCCTTTCCGCTCAATACGTTTGGCGGCAGTACGTACATGGTTGTCGAGCGCGATACGGTCGATGCCACCGGTCGTATTGACGGAGGAAAGGACGATCGCCCAGAAGTTCGATGGCGTGGAGGCATCGGCATGGACAAACCGCGCGCCTCCCCCCACCTTGCTTTCGATGGCCTTGATGGCATATCCCTCGTCAGGAGAGCCGAATGCCATGCGCAACGCATCGTTCTCAATGACATGCGCGGAAAGGCCGAATGCCGCACAGAAGACAAAGAGAAACCCAGAGACCGTCTTTGCACGGTCCCTAAAAGAGCAAGTCCATGTTTCAACCGCTATCATGACGCTGATTCTACTTTCTCTTTTGATGAGCGGCATGATACCAAAACCCCTCAACAAATTCCACCCGACCTTTGGAGGGTATTGGGGGAACGGCCCGTCCAAACAATTTTCGCCGCAAATTTAACAAACCTGTTTTAAACAACCTTGTTAAATCTTCAACAACTTTCTGTTCCAAAAAGCGCGACAAGAAGGGACGTTATAAAACTTCTGAACGTCTTAACTTTCCCCCAAATCACAATTCGTAAGACACATTTGGGGAAAAGTCTCGACATTAATATGATGATATTGCCCCAAATCTCGGTTTATGGTATACTACGCGACCAAAAAGGGATACAGCGGCATGATTGGCAGAATCGAAGAAATAAAAGCCATACGCAAGGCATACAACTCCGACTATTCGGAATTTGTTGCAGTCTATGGGCGGCGGCGCGTCGGCAAGACGTTCCTCATCAACGAGGTATTCAATTATCGCTTCGCTTTCCACACTTCAGGAATCGAAGGTGGTTCTCGGACAATGCAACTTTCCGCCTTCCGCGATGCATTGAAAAGGCAAGGACATTCAAGTTGCCCGAGACTTACATCGTGGATATCGGCTTTCTCAGAACTGGAAAATATGCTTGAGAAGATGCCCGCCGGAAAAAAAGTCGTTTTCCTTGACGAACTTCCGTGGTTCGACACGCCCTGCTCCGGCTTTCTCAAAGCGTTTGAATTCTTCTGGAACGGATGGGCCACATCGCGCAAGGATATTCTCCTCGTAATCTGCGGTTCTGCGACAACATGGATTGTGAATGAAATTCTCCGAGCACGCGGTGGGCTTCACAATCGTGTGACTCGGCAGTTGCCTCTTGCGCCATTCACCCTGAAGGAATGCGAAGATTACGCGAACTACAAGAATCTCGGCTTCGATCGTCGTCAGATTCTGGAATGTTACATGGTATTCGGCGGCGTTGCCTACTATTGGAGCCTACTCCAGGAAGGCCAAAGCGCCGCACAAAACATCGACCGTCTTTTCTTCGGCGCGACGGATGAAATGCGAAACGAATTCAACCGGCTGTTCTCATCCTTGTTCAAGTCACCAACCCGTCACATGGAAATCGTGAAACTGCTTGGTCTCAAAAAGAACACCATGACGCGCGACGAGATCATCGGCGAACTTAGGGAAAAGTCCAGCGGCGACATCTCAAAATGTCTTGAAGAACTCTCTCAATGCGGATTCCTGCTCACCAACAGAATGATAGGCAAGAAGAAAAAAGGCGCCCTTTACCAGCTCATCGACCCATACGTGCTGTTCTACTTCAGATTCGTGACGGCTTGGCATGGGAATGACGAGAGACATTGGTCTCTCAACTATCACAGTGCCAGAACAAATTCCTGGCGCGGCCACGCCTTTGAACGCATCTGCCTTATGCACGCAAAGCAGATAAAAAGAGCCATCGGGATACAAGGCGTGGAAGCCGACATCTACTCTTGGAGATGGATGCCAAAATCCTCGAACGATACGAGCGTACAGATCGATATGCTCATTGACAGAGCGGATGGAATCGTAAATCTGTGTGAGATAAAATACAGCGAGGAGAAATATTTGCTCAACAAAACCGAGGATGCGAAAATCCGTCATCGCGCCGAGGTGTTCCGTCGCGAGAGCGGTGTGAGAAAAGCCATTCAACCGGTTCTGGTCGCGGCGAACGGCGTCGCCGACAGCAAATACCTGGGCAACATTCAGCTGATTGTTGAAGGCAATGCCCTTTTCGAATGACAATGAATCTTGCAAAAGCAGCGGAATCAGTATTTTCCATCCTGACGGCATTGCACGATCTGGCATGGCGGCAACTTTCTCCTGAAGACCGCAGAAAAGCGGATCATGCGCGTGGAACTAGCTGAGGGGCGCAACAAACCGCGCCGAGGCGATCTCCATCGCCCTGCGCAAACATCTGCTGAAAGTCTAGAGAGACCCGAGCTTGACCCACACGAAATCGAGCTTCTCGGGTACGGCGACCTTCAGGCTTGCGCCCTCAAGGACGGCTTCGCCCCGACCGCCGATCACACCCTCAACCGTGAGCGGCTTCGTCCCGAAGATGGGTGAAAGGTCAAGCGTGTAGTGGGCGTTGCCGTTCAGCTCGCGGAAGAGGAGCACATAGCCGCCCGCACCATCCGCCGCCTCAGAGACGAATCCCGTCCACGCCACACCGTCCGGACGATTGGCGACCGGATGCATCACGCCACCATGCCAACGCGCACGTTCGGTCTTCCACCGCGCGACCAACGGCGCGAGCGCGGCGACCGACGCCTCCGACACATCCGAAAGCTCCATCCACGCCAGCGGCGAAGCAGCCATCACCGTCGCGAAGAGCACGTCCGGCCTGTACTTTCCGTGGCAGAGCGGGCTGCCAGAATAGTTCTCGTGGTTCGTATCCGGATTGTTGAACTCCATGCGGAGCCGGACAGGATCGATCAGATGCGACAGGTCCCACAGGTTCTTGAGCGTGTGGTGCGGCCAGTAGATGGGGCGCTTCGTATAGCGGTTCTCCAGGAAGAGCGGTCCGATATCCAGAAGACCGAGAAATCCCGGACGCACCTGCGCCGTGCAGTCGAGGTCGAACACCATCGCGCCGTCCGACAGCTCCAGCATCCGGTCGAACATCATCCGGTTCCGCTGCATCGCCGTCTGCGACAGAAGCCGCATGGAGTCCATCTTGAAGTAGTCGATGCCGAGACGACGGTGGTAGTCGAGGAGACAGTCCGCATCACGCTGCCAGTTCGCCGCCTCGTTGCTGGAATCCGGCCCGAACCACAGACCGAAGCGCATCCCCTTCTCCTTCGCGCGTCCGACGAGGAACGCAAGGCCGTCCGGGAAGCGCTCGAGATCCTCTTTCCAGAAATCGGGATCTTCGTCCCAATAGCCGCTCCAAACCTTCTTCTTTCCGGCATTCGCCTTCTTCTGGGAATTCGCCGTGCGACCATGCTGCCAGCCGTCGTCGATCTGGATCACATCCACGCCGATCTTCGCGCCCGCCTCGATCTCCTTGAGGAGAAACGCCTGGTTGATGCGGCTGTCGCGGTTCCCCGCGCCCCACGTGTTGGAGAGGAGCACGCCGTCGCGTCCCGGCCGGTACGGGCGGATCGCCCGCTGAAACGCGATGACCGCGCGCTGCCGCCCCGCTTCGCCGCCGCGATAGACCAGCTCGACGAGCGGATAGCCGTTCGCGAGCGGCGCTACGCCCTTGTTACCGTTGAGGATGAAGTCGTCCACGCGGGCGGGCCGGCAGGTCGGCATCGGCGCCAGACGCACGAACACGAGACCGTCGCCCGTCAGCACGTCGCGGCAGTCGAGCGAACTCGCGGCGATCGTGAAGGGCCAGTCATAGTTCATCAGCAGACGTTCATTCGCGTCCACGAGATTGTCGCGGATGTCGGTCTGGTCGAGACAGGTCAGATCCGTCGCCTTCACATGCATCGGGCGGAACTGTATTCCGTCCGTCTCGCCGAACGCCTTCCGCAACGCCGAATTGTCTTCCTGCAACGACTCCCAGCCACGCTCGAGGTCATGGACAGACCTCACCGTATCCGTCCAGGACCGCTTCACGATCACGCCCGGCATGTTCGGGAAGAGCCACAGCTCGGCAGACCGCTCCCCGAACTTCACCTGCACGCGCACGCCCTCCACGCCCACGGGACTCCACTTCGCCTTTTCCGCCGCGACCTCGAGCGCAACGCATTTCGCGAGATCGACGGACGCCTTCTGCCATTCGCCGCCGCCTGTCGCCTTGAACGACACCGTGCGCAGCACGTGTCCCTGCACGGCGTACGCGCGGCTGAAAAGCCCGTTGCCCACCGTCAGCGTCTTGGCGTCCCAGGATGCGCGGCAGTCCGCCGCCGAGAACTCGCCCGATGTGGCGGCGCGAACCGCCCCGGCGGCGAACAGCGCCACCGCAGTGATGATGATCTTCTTCATGTTGTCTCCTTTCACGAAAAACGCGTGCGCTGACCGAAATCCGGTTGCCGCCGCCCAGCGCCTTTGCGACGGTGGCGGAACTTGCCGACCTTTGGTTTGCCCTCCGCCAGTTCGCGGAACTTCTTGCCCTTGATCCACGGTGCCGTCGGAAGACCGTCCTTCTCCTTGCCCGCCACATCCACATGGAACGGATGGTCGCGATCCACCGGGATCGACTTGCGGATAAAGCGCTCCACGGACTTCACGAGCACACGCTCCTCCGGCGCGACGAACGCAATCGCCACGCCGCCACGCCCCGCGCGCGCCGTGCGGCCGATGCGATGCACGTACGACTCCGTCTCGAGCGGAAGCTCCATCTGCACCACGAGATCCACCTCCGGCACATCGATGCCGCGGCTTGCGATGTCCGTCGCCACCAGTACGCGGATCGCGCCCCTCTTTGACGCGTCCGCGCGAACACGATGACGCGCTTCCACTCCGGATTGTTCTCGAGCAGCCAAAGCAGGAGATTGTCCTTGTTGCCCTTCTCCACGCACATCAACTTCTGGTTGATGGCGTCCACGGTCGGACGTTCCGGCGAGATCATCACCTGGACGGGATCCTTCACGAGTTCGCCCGCAAGCTTGAGGATCTCCGGCGAAAGCGTCGCCGAAAAGAACATGGACTGACGCCTCACGGGCAGCTTGGAGATGAGGCGGCGGATGTCGGGCAGGAACCCCATGTCCAGCATTCGGTCGGCCTCGTCCAAAACGAAATACTCGACCTTGTCGAGATAGACGATGCCCTGCGTCATCAGGTCGATGAGACGCCCCGGCGTGGCGATCACCACATCCGCCCCGCGCCGAATGTCCTTCACCTGACTGAACTGGTTCACGCCGCCGAACACGCAGGCGTAGCGCGTCTGCGTGTACTTCGCGTACTTCACGTGGTTCTCGCAGGTCTGCGCCGCCAGCTCGCGCGTGGGACTCAGCACGAGCGCACGCGGGTGTCCGGACTTGTTGCGCTCCGCCTTCTG